>JAHEDC010000144.1 GCA_024641425.1 Verrucomicrobiales bacterium
ACTTTCGTTTCGTAGGGGAGGGTTTCGACGGGATGGTCGGTGACGAGGACGAGGACGCCTTCGGGTCCGATAAGGCTGCGGGCGGCACGGAGGGAAGGCACGAAATCGTGCGCGCCTCCGACGGGATCAAAGTCCCTCAGCGCAGCGAGCAGCGCGGCGCGGTCGCCACCGTTGTAAAGACGCTCGCGGCCGAGGCGCGATTCGAGGACGACGTATTCCGACCGATTTACGAGCGTGGCCAAGGTTCCGAGTCCGGCGTCGAGTTCCTTTTTCAAGGCCTCGCGGTAAACCGACATCGAGGCGGAGGAATCGAGGACGATACCGACCCGCTGCACGGTATCGCGGCGCATCCAGCGCGGCTGGACGAGGAGCCACGTCACGGCGAGCACCATGAGGAGCTGGAGCCAGAGCGGGATCGAATTCCGAAGGCGCTCGACCCGGCTCCCGCCGATGCTCTCGCGCGAGAATTGCTCGAGGAGGAAGAGCGTCGAAACCGTAAGGAGGCGTGATTTTTGCTGGAGGAAATGGATGGCCAGCACTGCCGGAATGCCGAGCAGCGCGAGGAAGCCAAGGGGATTTCCGAAGGAGAGCATGGGGCCTGTCGGCGGTTATTGGTTAATGGTTAATCGGGGTGCGGGCGATGCCTTGGCCGTTGCCTTGGCACGGCTTGGATTCCAAATCTTCCCTTCGTGGTTTCTCATCACGCGAACATTTCGACGGCACCGGCTTTGAGGGCCTCGGCTTGCAGGGCCTCGCGGAATTCGCCGTGGGCGGGAACGCGGGCGACAAGGACGCCGTGGCGGCGGGCACTTGTTTTCCAGTATTCGAAGTGCTGGCGGTAGGCGGTGAGGTAGCGCTTCAAAAGGGCGGGTTCGACGCGGCGACGGTGGTGCGTGCCGTCCTCGGCGTCGACGAATTCGAGGTTCCCGTCCCAATCGACGTCCGACTCCGAACGCGCGTAGGGCGCGAGGATCATGCCGCGGCCTTTCCGCTGGCTCAGTGCGGTGACGATGGCCTCGGGCGACGTCGGATACAAAAGGTCGCTGACATAGACACGCATCGCGTTGGCGCGGAAGGGCACGTCGGCGACAGCGGGCACGGCATTGGGATCGGCGACTTCCATCCCCGCTGCCGACTCCGCCCATTGCTCGCCGCGCAGGATGTCGTCGCTGAGGCGGAGGTGGGATTTCCCCTTCACGAGGTGGCAGATAAGCGAGGCCGTGTCCCGCCAGGCGCTCTCGACGACAAAGGAGAAAAGCTCGACCGAGCGGCGCGCCTTTTCCTCTTCGAAGAACATCGAGTCCGAGACATCGAAGACGAGATCGACGAGCGGCCGGACTTCCTCCCGGTAGAGCTTCATCGTGTAATGGCCGGTGCGCGCGTAGGCCTGCCAGTTGATGTGACGCGGATCGTCGCCCGGGAGATAATTCCGGTGGTCCTGGAAATCGAGCGAAGTACCGACGCCGGCGCCCGAGAATTCCCCGGCCTGCCCGCGCCACGTCTGCTTGCGGAACGGGAGCTTGAGGTATTCCGCGACGGCTTGCACCCGCGAGCGCAGGCGGCGCAGTTCGTCGGGTTCAGGGATCATTCGGATCACTGGGGTTCCCCGGCACGGAGGCGGGATCGATATGCTCGATTTCGGCGGGAACGTCGAACGTTCCTTTCGTCAACGATGGCGGGGCCGCGCCATCGAATGCCGCCTTTTCCGAGGTCAGGCGGTCGGCGACGACTTTTTCCAGTTGCCCGATTTTCCGGAGGATAGGGAAAGCCTTGAAAACAAGAAGGCCGAAGTGCAGGGCGGTGCTGATCGAGACGATAACGAGAAGGTCGTCCCCTCCACCGAAGCGGTAGCTGTTGCCTTCAATGAAGAGGGCGGCGACGGGAAGCGGGGCGAGGTACCAGAGCATCTGGCCGTCGCTGTCGAAGCCGTCGTCCATGGCGGCGACCAGCGTGATAAGCAGGACAGTGAGAACCTGCACGAAGACATAGAGCGAGAACTGGTTGGGGGTGCGGTTAAAGCCGATCTGGATGACGGCGACCGGGAAAATGACGGCCCCGAAGGTCGCGATGGCGATGACCCAGTATTCGGAGCTACGGGTGCCGACAACACTGAGGAAGCACCAGGCGAGGATCACGCCGCCGACCAGGGAGAAAAAGAGACCCGTGGGCCAACCGGGGTAGAGGAAACGCCCGGCCAAGCGTCCCGGGAAGCCGCGTTTCACAAACGGCACGTAGATGCTTGCCACGGGCGCGGGGTGCTCGGTGAGCGCGTCGATCATGACGAGACCCGCGACGACGGCCGCGATGCTCACCGTGATTTCCTCGTCGATCCCCATGAGACCGCCTGCGAGCACGAGCGCCACGTAAAGAATCGCGAGGAGGCGCTTGCGGGTGGCGTGGTTCTCCGCGGCCGGGGCGAAGTGCGTGGCGCCCATGTCGAGGAAGTAATAGACGATGAAGGCGGCGCTGAGGAAGAAGAGGTAGAAGAACTTCCAGATATCCGGGTTTCCCGTGAAGGAGAACCCCCGCCCGCGCATGATCGAGCCGAAGACAAACGCACCCACCGCGTTGAAGGAGAGAATGACGATTCCAATCGCGACGACCCCCCGGATGATAAGCGATGATTGGCCGGACAAACCGACCGTAATGGCCGTGAAAACGCCGGAGGCGACAGTGAGGACAAGCAGCCAGCAGGCCTCGTTGACCATGTCGATGCCACCAAGGAAGTAGCGGAGCACGACGTAGGGAAGCAGCGCGACCGCGACGAGAATCGTCTGCGAAAAGAGGGCGCTCCATTTTCCGAAGGCGATCTTCCAGGCCGAGAGCCGGGTGAGGAGGATGAGGTCGAGGGTGCCTCCCTTCACTTCCCCCGACAGGGCCGAATACCCGCGCAAGGGCATGATGATGAGGAAGGCGACGGCGATGCAGAACCAGAAGTAGCCCGAAGCCTCGCGCGTCGAACTCCCGTCGATCAGCGACATGAACATGACGATGACCAGCGAAGCCTGAAGCAGGATGAACGCGAAGGTGAAGGCGCGGGTGCGGGTGCCCTGGCGCAGTTCCTTGACCAGCATCGGGCTGAACCAATCCTTGAAGTCGTTGAGCTTTCCGGCAAGGGCACTCATGGGGCGACAGTCGGGGGTTCAGGTGAGGCCGGAGACGGCGCGATGGTTCCCGCAAGCTCGGCCGCCTCGGCGTCCTCGAGTTTTCCGAGCATGTCGATGAAGGCATCCTCGAGCCGACGCTCTTCCTTGTGGAACTCGACGACCGGCAAGCCCTCGCTCACCATCCGGCGGAGCACGCCCGCGATGACTTCGGGCTCGACGGAATCGATCATGACACGCCCGCCGCCCTTCGCCGCGTCGACGAATTCGACCTGCGGTTGCAGGGCGCACCAGTCGCGGAGGCTTTTCTCCTCATTGACGAGGCGCACGCTGAAGGTCGTACTCCCGGTTTCGCCGAGTTGCTTGAGGCTGTCCGCCGAGCCGTGGTGGACGATGCGACCCTTGTTGATGAAGAGGAGGGAGTCGCACATTTCCCCGAGTTCCGAGAGGATGTGCGAGCTGATGAGGATTGTCTTGCCCTCGCCGGCGAGAATGCGGATGAGGTGCTTCAGTTCGACGCGCGCCCGTGGATCGAGACCGGCGGCGGGTTCGTCGAGGATGAGGACATCGGGATCGTGGATGAGCGCGCGCCCGAGACAGAGGCGCTGGCCCATGCCCTTCGAGAGCTTGTTAATGAGACGGTCGCCCATCGGGCCGAGGTCGGCGAATTCCATGACCTCGCTCACCCGCGCGTGGCGCTCCGCTCCGCGGAATCCGAGGGCGCGCGCGTAAAAGTCGAGATACTCGACAACCGTCATGTTGTCGTAGGTGCCGAAATGATCCGGCATCCAGCCAAGCACCGAGCGCACGCGCGCCGGGTAATTGATCACGTTCGCCCCCATGATCGACGCCCGTCCGGCGGACGGGTAATCGAGGGTGGCGAGGATGCGCATCGTCGTCGTCTTGCCCGCACCGTTCGCGCCGACGAAGCCGACGATCTGTCCCTGTTCGACCTCGAAGGAAACGTCGTCGACGGCCTTGAGGGCACCGAATTGGCGGTGGAGGCCTTCGACGCGGATGGCGGGCTCGCTCATGGCGCGGGCGGGCCTCCCTTCCCGATGGTTTCGGCAATTCCGAAGACAAGGGCCTGCGTGTCCTTCCATTTGATCGAGGCCAAGGTATCGATCATGGGAGGCTTCGCCTTTTCGGAAGCGATGGCATAGAAACGACCGTGGAGTTTGGCCGTTGAAGCCGCGGCCACGGACGAGCGCACCGATTCCCCGAAACCCTTGAGCGATTCCTTCCACCACACGATGAACGAGCTGGAATCCCATGGGGTAAGCGTCGCTTTCTCCCCCGTACTGATGTTTTCTCCCTTCCAGACCGCGCCCGTGTCGTCCACGTAGACCAGTCTCGCCAGCGGATAGGCGATGGTGGAAAGCACGACCGGCTCGCTCGCCGGCCCGACCTCGGCAGCGAGGACCTGCACGCTTTCGCGGGTCGGTAGAACCGTCCTCACGAGATGTCCCTGTTCACTCCGGCTCCGGAACCAGTCGCCGGAGAACGTCTTGCCGGCCAGTTCGTAACCGAGGCTGTTTCCCCGATTGCCGTCGTCGTGCACGAACGTCCAGCGCGACTCCCCGAGAGCCACGGGGGTCACGACCAGCGGCTCCTCGGCCGTGAACGAGCGTCCGAGGAGCACGCCGGTTCGCGCGATCTGCTCCTGGGTCGCATAGGATTTCCGGGCGCCGGGATCGAGGAAGGTCACGGAAGAGCGGAGGCCTTTCCCTCCGAATCCGTCCTGGATGAAGATGAGGGCGGCAATGAGAACGCTGGCCACGACGGAAATGATCGGCGTGGTGATGAAGAGCCGGTGCCGACGCCCCGGTTTGGCGAGCATGAAGAGATTGACCGGACCGACAATGACCCCGAAGGCGATCAGAATGAAAACGATTTGTCCCGAATTGAAGGTGCGAATGCCGAGCGCCTGCTGGAGAGCCCACGGATTGCCGCCCGAATCTTTCTGGTAGTCGTTCGAGATCGCGCGGATGTGGCCCTGCGCGTTCTTGCGGGAACCAAGGAGTTTCCGGGCGTCGATGAGATTGCTGCCGCTCGCTTTCTGCTTTCCGGCGGTGGCGGCGACAGTGCCGAGGCCGAGATCAAGCGCGGCCTTGCCCTCTCCGTCCGACGCGAAGCCCAGATCGGCGAGTTCCGGCGTCTTCTCGTCGTCCCCCCAGAAGAGGAGGCGCCCGCCCATGCGCACCCAGTCGAGAACGGCCGCGCGCGCGGTGGGCGCCACCTTCCCCCACTCGTCCCCGCGGAAGACGAGGACATCAAACCCGCTCAGTCCGCGCCAGTGGGCGGGCAGGCGCTCGGGCGCGAAACGCGCGCCGAAGGTGCCCCCGCCATGGGAGGAACCGCCGGGAGCGGCGGCCTCCAACTGGTTCTTGACGTCTTCCCAGTTGAGTCGGTGGGATTCGGTGCTGAGGGCAACGCAGGGGAGGTGATCCATGAGGTCGGAATGTTCCGCGACTTGGCGTTCCGGCAGACCGCCCCCGGAAATCTTCACTGAGAGGGACGTCCCGGATCCCCCGTAGCGATACCCCGAACTTGAGGAATAGCTGGAAACGACGGGGGCGAGAATCTCGTGCTCCGCCGTTTGTCCGGCCTCCGCGTTCAGACGAAACGTGGCCTCGGTCGAATTCTCTCCCCGGTAGTACTGGTTGTCACTGCTGGAGGTCGCGAAGCCCAGCGAGACGGCGCGGCTGGTATCGTTCTGGATCGTGATCCGGAGCGGGAGGAAGCCGTGGGGGGGGACGCCATCGAAGAGGCTTTCGACCTTGACGCTCAACGTTCCGGCGGTGTTGCTCACCGTCCCAAGCTGATGCTGGGCCGTTGCCCGCGTCGCGGCCGTCACCAACAGCGCCGCCGAGAGCTGCGAAGCGACCACCCATCGGGAAACGTGGCGCCGAAGGGACTGCGCGGGAGTGCGTGGATTTTGTTCCATGGCCATCAGATGGGGCGCAGTGTCCGGGATTCGACGCCGGGACGCAAGGAAATAGAAGGGAAATACCACCTCCTCCACATCGCGTCAGAGCAAGCCGAGCACCGTCTCGATCTCCTCGCGGGTATTGTAGAAGTGGGGAGAGAAGCGCAGATACGCCGTGCCCGCCCGGTCGAAGCGCAGGGAGGCGACGACGTTGTTCTCGGTCAGGCGGTTGAAGAGCGCGTTCATGTCTGTGCCGTGCCGGGTGCAGGTCGTGATGGCGGAGGCATTCGGGCCTTCGATGGGAGCGAGAAGGTCGTACCCTTTTTCCAAGAGACCCGAAACGAGGGCGGCTTTCAGATCGAGGAGACGCGCGCTGATGTTCGCCATCCCGATCTCCTCGAAGAGCTCGAAGGCGGCAATCATGCCGGCCATGCCCGGCGCGTTGAGCGCCCCCGGTTCGTAACGCTGGGCGGTCGGGACAAAGGCGATTTCCTTCTGCGGGATGAAATCGGGAGACTTCACGTTCCACGCGCCGAGCAGGGTAGGCCGCAACCTTTCGAAATGCTCCGTCTTCACGTGTACGATTCCAATCGCAAGCGGCCCGAGCATCCATTTGTGGGCGTCGGCGCTGAGGAAGTCCACGTGATCGACCCGCGTCTCGAAGGCCCCGATCGTCTGGATGGCGTCGAGCGAGAAGAGAATGCCGCGCTCGTGGAGGAGGCGCCCGATGGCATCGATATCGATACGGTAACCGGAGAGGAAATGACAGGAGGCCAAGGCGACGAGACGGGTCTTCGGCGTGAGCGCGGCGGCGATGAGTCCGGGCGTGAGGTGGCCCTGTTTTTCCGGGCGCAGATAGCGCACCGTAACGCCTTTCCGATCGAGATCGAGCCAGGGATAGACGTTCGACGGGTAGTCGTCCTCGTAGCAGACAACCTCGTCGCCCGCCTGCCAGTCGAGGCCGTTCGCGAAAAGACTCAAGCCCAGCGCCGTCGGCCCCATGAGGGCGATTTCCTCCGGGCGGGCGCCGATGAGTCGGGCCGACAGCGCGCGGGCTCGGGCGAAAAGTGCCATCTCCTCCGCGAAGTCCCGGTATTCCTCGCTCCAGATCCGGTTATACTCGTTGACCGCCGCGACGACGCGCCGCGGCATGACCGTCAGCCCGGCATGGCCCATGAAGATCTTGTTCGCCGTGATCGGGAATTCGCGGCGCCGGAATTCCTCGTCGACATCGAGACGTTTGATGAAATCGCCGTCGCTCATACCCGTCTCGCCTTTTCGCCCGCTTCGATGAGCTTCCAGAAGTGCTTCGACCTACCGAGTTCCTCGTCCTCGTTGAGAGGGAGTTTACTCCGGAAAAGGAAGTCCTGAAAGGTGCCCTTGTGGAGAACGCGGTGCACGATGACCGCGTCGCCGGTGATCTCGAAATAGATCCGGTATTCCTGCGAGCGGTAGCGGTAGAGCGTCTTCCCGTCGCGTTCGATGCGCCCGAAGCGCTCGCCATCCGGCTTGTCGAGGTCGTCCGGAGCGACCTTGAATTGATTCAGGAGCCGCAACTGTTCCAGCGTGTCGAGCTGGGAGATTTCGCTGGCGCTGATTTCGTTGAAAATGATCTGAAACACGGGAGCAGCCTAGGAGCGAACGTGAATTATTCCACCACAAAGCGTCTTGCCCCTCACTCCCCCGCCGCGGCCCGGAACACGGCCTCGATTTCCAGCGACAGATCGGCGCGGCAAATATCCGAGCGGAGGTAAATCACCTTTCGCCTTTCGGCCCCCGGCAGGGCCTCAAATAGCCGCCGCGCCCGCCCGGCATCCTCTCCGTTCCTCACGAAAAACCGAAATTCACTCTCGATGCCCGGATTCGGCCCCATCGCGTCGCCGAATCCCATCGACTGCGCCACGAGGCGAATGTTGTCCAGCGTCACGCGGAACTGCTCGTCGAAATCCCCGCCCCCCACCGTGAGGTGCCCCTTCACGCTCGATGTCCCCGAGAGAAAACCCGTGCGGCGCCCCGCGATGCTCGCCACCGAGCCACGGGCGAAAGCCGGCGATTTCGGACCATACTCGCCAGGGTAGCGATAGGCCGGAACCTGATCCGGGTTCTCGACCGGATCCGGAACCCGCACACCCGCGACGAAAGCGATCGCGAAGCAATCCTCGTCCACACCCAGCGCGGACGCTGCCGGAATCCTCCCCGAGAATGCCGGACCGTAAAACTCCTCGAAGGCCCGATGCCTCCCGATGTTGAAATGCCGGTAATTCTCCAGCCCCGATGTCTCCACATTGATCCGGGGCACGTAATTCCAGACCCGATACAGCGAGCGGCCTTTCCCGATGATCCGAAACAGGTCGCGATACGCCTCGTAAACCGGCCATTCGAGCCTTTCCGCAACCCCTCGCCAAACCATAGCTCCCGCGACAATCCCATCCCCGTCAACCAGTTGATAGCCCCGTTCCCTGCGCCGCGTGTCGCCTTGAAAAAGTTCCATCGCCGAGGCGCCCGATCCGAGAACAGGCATCGCGACAGCCAATTTCCATCCTCCCTCAAACTCCGTCACTTCGGTCGCTTTCGTTCCGAATTCCACGGTGATGTTCTGGGAGGCGAGCGCGACTGCCATGGGGAGAAGAGGAGAAGGGGGAGGGACTTCCGATTCTTAAGGTTCAGGGAAGATAAGTCAACCCGAGTGCGTTTTCACCGATTTAATGTAGCCTGCCCGATTCCGCGCCCCCGCGTCGGTTCCGCCTCATGATGCCCGCCTTCTTCCGCCGTTCCCTTTTCATTACTCTCGTCGCCGTCCTCGCCTTCATCGGTTTCCGAGGGGTCAGCTTCAACGTCAACATCGTCGACCTCCTCCCCCCCGATATCCCCGAGGTGAAGGGGCTGAACCGCTTCATGGAGGATTTCGGGATGATGGGGGAACTGATCGTTACCCTGTCCGAAAAGGACGCCGAACACCTCGATGAGTCCGCCCGATCCCTCGCCGAGCATCTTCGCTCCCTCGATGCGCTTGTTCACCGGGCCTCCTGGCAGCCGGCCTGGATCGAGTCCCCGACCGCCGCCGCCGAATTGCCCGCTTACCTTTGGCTCAACGGCCCCCCGGAGCCTGTCACGGCCCTCGCCGAGCGTCTCGAACCCGGCCCCGTTTCCGCCCGGCTCGAGGAAGCCCTTGCCTCCCTTGCCAGTAGCCTCGACCCCGCCGAGATCGGCATGGCCGGCTACGATCCCCTCCGACTTCTCATTCCGGGAGGCGGGGAAGGTTTCAATCCCGACGACGTGGGCATTGGACGCGGCGACGCCCAGTTTGTCTCCGAGGACGGCACGTTCCGCTGCCTCTATGTCGATCCACCCGAAGGCGTCTCGAACTACAAGCAGCAGGTGGGGTGGATCGCGGAGGTGCGGGAGGCCATCGAAGGATGGCGTGCCGAAGATCCGACGCGCGCGGAAATCGCCATCCACTATACCGGCGAACCCGCCTTCCAGGCCGAGATCGGCGGGGGAATGGAGGAAGACATGTCGGGATCCGTCGGACTCACCGGGCTCCTGATCCTGATCCTCTTCTGGATCATGCACCGCCGCCTGGGCCCGCTTTTCGAGATGTCGATCCTGCTCGTGCTCATTCTCTCGATCACCATCATCGCCGGGCGCCTGTTTTTCGGCGAACTCAGCGTCATGAGTGTCGGCTTCGCGGCCATCCTGCTTGGTCTGGCCATCGACTACGGGGTCATCATTTACCAGGAGGCCCGACAGCATCCGACCCTCGACGGGAGGCAACTCCGCCGCGCCATCGCGCCCACCGTTCTCTGGGCTTCGGTGACGACAGCCGCCGTCTTCTTCGTGCTGAATTTCAGCAGCCTCCCCGGGATCAGCCAGCTCGGAACGCTGGTCGGCACCGGCATCCTCGTCGGCGCTGCCGTGATGCTCCTGCTTTTCACCCCCGCCGCCGCCCGCACCGCAACCGCGGCCCCTGCCCCTCCTCGGTGCCCCACCCCGCGTTCCCACCGCAAGCTCGCCCTCGCCTTCACTCTCCTCCTTCCCCTCCTCGGCACCGGCGTGCTCGTCTGGAAGGGTTTTCCGCCGCTCTATACCAGTTTCGACGCCCTCCGTCCGAAGGTCAGCCCGGCCTCCGATGCCCTCGATGAGCTCACCAAACGCCTCACTCCCGAGGGCGGCGAGCGCCTTCCCCTCATCGTCACGGCCGAGAGCTCCGAAGCGATGACAAAGAAGCTCCCCTCCGTCATTTCGGCCCTGGATGCCTCGGTCGCGACCGGTCACCTTCGAGGCTACGCCCTCGTGCCCGATCTCTGGGCGAACCGCACCCACCAGGAAGCAAACCGCCGCCTTTTCACCGAGAAGATCCTCCCGAAGGAGGAAAGCATCGTGGCCGCCGTCGATGCCGCCGGTTTCGCCGAGGATCCGGTCAATCTGGTGCGCACCCTCTTCGACGCGTGGAGGGGCCTCCTCGAGGGTCCCCTCCCCAGCCGGCCACGCGGCGAGACCAGCGCCCGCCTCCTCCGGAACATCATCCTCGACGGCCCCGACCATTTCTCGCTCCTTGGCTTCGTCGATCCCCTGCCCGATGTCGCGCCCGACGTCGCCTCGCGGGCACTCGAGATCCCCGGCGTCTATGTCACGGGATGGCGGACTCTCGGCCCTGCCGTGAAACCGCTCATCACCCACGACGTCCGGGGCGTCTTCACCCCGATGGCCGGCGTTCTCGCGCTCATGCTCGTCCTCGTTTTCCGAAACGGGAGGGACGTGCTCCTCGCCCTCGCCTGCATGCTCTTCGCCACCATCACCCTCCTCGCGACGATGGCCTTCTTCGGCGTCCGGTGGAACTTCGTCAACATCTGCGCCTTCCCTCTCCTCCTCGGCACCAGCATCGACTACGCCATCCACATGATCCTCGCCCTGAAACGCGAAAACGGCGACCCCGCCACCATTCGCAGCGGAATCTCCCGCGCGCTCGTCTTCTGCGGCGGCTCCACCATGATCGCCTTCGGCGCGCTCGCCCGCTCCTCCAACAGCGGCCTCGCCAGCCTCGGCTTCGTCTGCGGCGCGGGCATTCTCATCACCATGCTCACCGCCGTCACCCTTCTTCCCCATTGGTGGCGCTGGCTGAACCGCGGACACTTGGGCTGAAACGCCTCACTTCGAAATCGCCACGGCCTTCGTTTCCCTCCCGGCCTCGACCGGAACCGCCTTCGGCGAGCCGGCCTTGGGGCGGGCGGGAAGAAAAGCCGAGCGCCACTCGCCGCGCAGCCACCACCAGACACCACGGCGAATCAGGGACAAGGCTTTCAGCGACGGCGTGAATCCGTCCCGGACAAGAAAGCGCTCCCCGAGATTCATCGCCCCGTAGAGGCCATGTTGCGCCCGCTTGTCCGCGATCCGCGCCAGGCGATGGTTGTAGAATCGCATGAAGGCGGCGAAGACCCTTCCGGCGGGGCCGAAATACGGGAGCCTTGCGAACTCGTCGTCCGGCTTTTCGTGCACCAGCCTCACCGGGCCAAGGAAATAGGTTCCCACATCGAGGAGAAAGGCCGCCGCCATCAACTCCATGTCGCCGAGATACTTGTACTTGTCCTGATAAAGCGCCCGGTACCAGCGGAAGTAACTGGTGCGGAACTGCTCGCTGTAATCCTCGATGGCCTCCTGCACGCACTCCCCGCCGAGGGAGCGCAGAATGATCTTGTGGGTGGCAAAAACCGTGTGGGCGCAGTAATCGAGCCCCTGGCTGTAAAGCGGATCCATGAAGCCGGCCGCATCCCCGACCGACGCCCACCCTTCTCCCATCGCCCGCGCCGAGTAATACGGCAGGCGCGAATAAGTCCGTGTGTCCTTCTCGACCGGTTCCGCGTTTTCGAAAAGCGCGCGTCCGACCGGATGGGAAAGGAGATGCGCCACCAGTTTCTCCGTCAGTGTCCCTTCCTCGGGGAGCTGGAAGAGCCGGGGATCGTAGGTCAGCCCGGCGCTCACGTCCCCGTCGCGCAAGGGGATGATCCAGCACCACCAGCCCCGACCCATGAGGTGGTTCGTGGCCTGCGCCCGGGAGCAATGGACGGCCTTCGCGAACTCGGGGTATTTCGACCGGATCACATGGCCGTCGAGATCGCCCACCTTCCGGAAGCGAGCCCATACCGCATTCGTCGGATGCTCGTCCAGCGCCCGCCAATGCCCGAGCTTCCGCGCGAGGAAAGCCGCCTTCCCGCTCGCGTCGATGACCCATCGCGCGCGCACCGTCCGCGTCGATCCGTCCTCGCCCCTCACTTCCAGCACGTTTTTCCCGATACCTTCGAGTCCGACATTGCGGAGCGTCGCCGGCCGCCACACCTCGCAGCCTTCCTCCGCCGCCACCCCGAGAAGGTGGGAATCGAGACGCGAGCGGTCGAGCTGGTACGCGGGCAACCGAACCTGGTAGAAGGAGCCGATTTCCGAACAGACATCCAGGGATTCGTTGCCGCCCCCATTGAACCACATCCGCAGGCCCTGCTTCGCGATGTGATGCCGGGAAAGGTAGGAATCGAGATGGAGGATCTTCGTCAGGAAACAGGCGGCGACCTCGGATGTCGATTCCCCGACCTTGCGGTCGAACTCGACCGACTTCTCGACGATGAGGATGCGGAGATCCGGCCGCGCTCGTTTCAGCAGAATGCCCGCGGCCGATCCTGAAAAGGCTCCACCGATGATCGCGACATCGTAGGTTTCGGCTTCTGTCGGCATGACGGGAGGCGGACTTTGCTTGTTTTCTTTCGGTTTTGTCCTTCTTCGGAATTTACCCTACGCTCCCCGATCTTCCTTGGGAAGAGGGAATCCCACCCTCACCTTCACAACTCCATTCCCCCCCACTCTTTCCTTCATGAACGCCCTCGCCCGACAGTTCCGCCGCTTCCGTCTTGGCGGGGACATGCTGTCGCGGATGCAGGACTGGGGCGTCCGTCACTGCCCCTTCTATCTGGAATACGTCC
>JAHEDC010000145.1:0-910 GCA_024641425.1 Verrucomicrobiales bacterium
GGCAGCCCGGTCAGGTCAAAAAACGCCCGTCGGATCAGCACCCGCCGCGAGGCCTCCGGCGACGGCGTCAGCCCCTGCGCCTCCAGCCCCTCCGCCACGAAGCGGTCGATCACGGGCCCCGTCCCCGGCGGCAAATCCGGCCGCGCCAGCGGTCGCAACGCCCACGAAACCTCCTCCGCCCCCGTCGGAAAAACGGCGGCGGCGAGGAAAAGCACCGGCAGCAGGCGGCGGAAAAACACCATCCTCCACAGAACCACACCGTCCGGCGGCGGCAAGGCCGGAAACGGCCCGCCCATCCCCGCGTCCACCGCGCCCGGCGTCCCGCACGGCGGAATCTCTCAGGGATCGAGGCCTCCGCACCCGTCCTCCGCGGCGCCCGCGGACTCAGGGACTCGGACAAAATCATAACCAACCTCGGTCGTGGTTCCAAAATTGAACTGAAACCCCCGTTCTTTTAGCACTCCCTCCCCGGCCAGCGCCTTGAGGATTCCGCGGATCTTCCGCAAGACACCTCGCCTTCGCGCGGGCTCCCCGGTCATCACCCCATGCAGCGAACCGTCCTCCCTCAGAATCCTGCCCGCCGTCCATACGACCCGGCGGCGCTGTTCCGTCGCCACGATAATCGCCACAACGCGCTCCGTCGTGATGGACTTGGGCGGTAACTCCGAAAGGTTTGTCTTCATATCCACCGTAAGCGCCGGCAGCGTCACGGCCCGACCTTAGCCGCCTCCGCCTCCGACCGCAAGCGGGCCACGCGGCGGGCGCGGCGGCGGAAAAGCAACCACGTCAGCAAGGCCGACTGCGCGGCGCAGAGCAGAAAAAGCAGCAGAAGTCCCCCGCTAGGTGCCACGTTGAGAACGAACACCCACACTGGAAAATAAAACCAGTTGGACATGCCGGCCATGAACCC
>JAHEDC010000145.1:920-12998 GCA_024641425.1 Verrucomicrobiales bacterium
GGCGAGCGGGAAGGAAACATTAATTCTCGAACGGAGACTCATGGCAGCGCCGGGCGTTGGGGGCCCGGGGAAGGAGAACGCTACCGTTCGTCACGCCGCGCGGCGAGGACATTCCCCTTTCGGAAAACACCTAAACCTATTCCCGATCAGGAATAGGCGGCCCGAGATTCCGAGAATCGAAGCGCCAAATCTGAAGGCCTTCGTTCTGGCAAAAGGGCGGAGTGCCACTCCGCACCACGGACACGGATGGCAAATCCGTGCTACGGCGTTTCGCCCTACCCCTTCATCAATTTCCATCGTCCTGCCCGAAATTTTCCTGCCATCCCCCTTCGCGAACTTCGCGCCCTTGGCGGTGCTGCCCCTTCACCTGCCCCCGAGAAACGGCAGGCGACCACGCACCCTTGGGCGATCCCCGACGCCTTGACGCCGATCCACAAAGTGGTATTTATTTCTCTCATGAAAACCGCCAACGTCGCCGATCTCAGAAACAACTTCCGCAAGGTGGCGGCGTGGATTACCGAGGGGGAATCCGTGGCCATCACGATGCGGGGGAAGCTCTTTGCCACGCTGAGCCCAGCCCGTGGTGAGGACGGCCCGCCGATGCCGAAGATCGATTTCGCCGCCCAGCTCAAGAAAATCTGGGGTGACAAGGTGTTTACCAACGAGGAAGTCCGGCAAATGAAGGAGGCGGAACTCGAAGGACAGGAGGGTTGAAGTGACTTACCCCGACACCTCGTTTCTCTGCGCCCTCTATATCGCACAAAGCAACTCGGCCAAGGCCCTGCGCTTCATGGGGCGACAGACGACGGCCCTGGCGAGCAGTTCGCTTCTTTTCTACGAGTTCCGGCAATCCGTGCAGTTCCAGGTCTTCCGCCACGCCAAGGATGCGACGCAAGGCTATGCCGCCGCCACGGCCCGACTCGCCCTCTCGACCCTTCAAGCGAACCTGGCCGCTGGGGCCTTTCAAACACCGCAGGTCGATTGGGCCGACGTGCATCGGCTCGCCGAACGGCTCGCATTCCAATACACGGCCAAGCATGGGCACCGCAGCTTCGATGTGCTCCACGTGGCCACCGCCCTTCACCTCGGCGCCTCCGCCTTCCTCACCTTCGACGCGAATCAGAAGAAGCTCGCGGAGGCGGAGGGATTGGTGGTTCCGGTTTGAGAACTGTTTTCCCGAGACCGACCCGCCGCCCTCCCTCGCGTCCCTCGGCCGTGGCGCGGGCATCCTGCCCGGCGTTTCTTTTTGTAACGGGCGGACTGGAAAGTCCGCACCACGGACACGGATTTGGAAATCCGTGCTACGAAGAGCGATCCTAAGGGGACGCTGGCTTTCGCCCTTCCGCATCCGTCACGAAATGTCCGGTGGCGCGCGGCGGCAATGCGTGGTTGAATCCGCGAAACATGAAGAACTCGCTCCAGCAACTCCGCAAGGTCGTGCAGGAGGCCGCCGTGGCCTCCACGCCCTTGAAGCGCGCGGGCGTGATCGTGGCGGGCGTGAAGGAGGCGATGGAGGTGGCGGTGTGCAGCCTTTACCTGCGCGACGAGGACGACTGGCTGACGCTGGTCGCGACGGAGGGGCTGAAGCAGGAGGCGGTGGGGAAAGTACGGCTGAAGGTCGGGGACGGTCTCGTCGGAACGATCGCGAAGACACGGCATCCGTTGAACCTGGAGAGCGCGAGTTCCGATCCGCACTACCTGTATTTTCCGGAGACGGGCGAGGAACTTTTCGAGGGCTTCGTCGGGGCTCCGGTCGTGCATTTGGGCGAACTGGTCGGCGTGCTCGTCGTGGAGGAATGCGAGCGGCGGAAGTTCACCGAGGAGGAGGAATCGTTCCTTGTCACGGTGGCGGCGCATCTCGGGACGCCGGATCCGGCGGGCCTGCGGGCGGAGGCTCCCACCGTGGGGACCTCGAAACCGCGCCGGGTCGTCGGCATCCGGGGGGCGTCGGGCATCGGGATCGGGAACACGCTCGTCCTCGCGGCGGGGGCCGATCTGAGCGAAGTTCCGGACGAGGACGCGGAAGACGCGGCGGTCGAACTCGCGCATTTCCGTTCGGCGGTCACAGCGACGCTGGCCGACTTCGCGCGCGGGGGCGAGCAGGTGGCGGCGCATGTGCCAAAGGATGTCGCGGGTGTTTTCACCGTCTACGAGATGCTCTTGCAGAGCCGGGAATTCGTGGAGGCGGTCGAGAAGGGAATCGCCGCCGGCAACTGGGCGCCGGGCGCGCTGCGGGCGGCGGTCGAGCAATTCGCGCGGCTCTTCGAGGCCATGGAGGATGAATACCTGCGCGGTCGGGGCGAGGACATCCGGCACCTTGGCAACCGCGTTTACCAGCACCTGCGCGAGATCGAGGCCCCGGTGGCGAAGGACGGCGAGCCCATCATCCTCGTCGGGCATCTGGTGAGTGTGGCCGACATCGCGGCCTTTCCCATCGCGCAGCTCGCGGGCATCGTCTCCGTCGAGGGCTCGGCGCTTTCCCATACCGCCGTCCTCGCGAACGCGCTCGGCATTCCCGCCGTCATGGGCGTGGAGAGCATCCACGAGTTCGAGGACGGCGAAGCGGCCATCGTCGACGGCTATTCCGGGCGGATCATGCTCTCGCCGACGAAGGGCGTCCTGAAGGAGTATCGCGGTCTCGTCGACCGCGACCGGCAGCTTTTCGAAGAGTTGGAGAAATTGCGCGATCTCCCCGCCGAAACGCCGGACGGCACGCGCGTCTGCCTTTATGCGAATACCGGCCTTCTCGCGGACATGACGCCCGGACTTTCGCGCGGGGCCGAGGGCATCGGGCTTTACCGCTCGGAGATTCCCTTCCTGGTTCGCGATTCCTTCCCCTCCGAGGACGAGCAATTCGAGGTCTATCGCGCTGTGTTACAAGCCTACGAGGGCAAGCCGGTCTCGATGCGCACGCTCGACATCGGCGGCGACAAGGTGCTCCCGTATTATCCCATCGCCGAGGACAACCCGGCGCTGGGCTGGCGCGGCATCCGCTTCACGCTCGACAATTCGACCATCCTCATGACCCAGGTGCGCGCCATGCTTCGCGCCTCTTCCGGCTTGAAGAACCTGCGCATCATGCTCCCGATGGTGAGCCGCGTGGACGAGGTCGACCGCTTCCTGACCCTGCTCGACAGTGCGCTCGAGCAACTCCGCGAGGAAGGGGTTACCGTCGCGCGCCCGAAGATCGGAATCATGGTCGAGGTGCCGGCCGCGCTCACCCTGCTCCGCTTCCTCGAGAAAAAAATCGACTTCATCTCGATCGGTTCGAATGACCTGAGCCAATACCTGCTCGCGGTGGATCGGACAAACCCGCGCGTTTCCCGTCTCTTCGATCACCTCCATCCCGCCGTGCTCCACGCGGTGCACTGGATCGTCGCGCAGGCGCGGCGGAACCATCTCTCGACGAGTCTTTGCGGAGAAATGGGCGCCGATCCGTGCGCGGTGGTGCTGCTCCTGGGGATGGGCATCGAATCCCTGAGCATGAGTGCCTTCAGCCTGCCGAAGATCAAGTGGCTCATCCGCACTGTTCCCCGTGCGCTCGCCTTCGAGCAGCTCGAGCTCGCCCTCCAGCTCGACCACGAAAAGGCGATCCGGCAGCAGGTCTCGGCCTTCCTCCGGAAGCAGGGATTGGGTGATCTGCTGCCGCCTTCGCCCTAAGGGCAGCGCCGCCGCGCATCACGCGCGTGCCCTCAGCCGAAGCCGACCTTCCGTATCCCGTTCCGCCCGATAGGAGGCCGCGTGGCGGATGTCTTCCGGGGGATCGTCGCACCAGATGCTTCCGCGAAGAGAGGAGTAGAAGAGCACCGCGTTCCCTCCGAAGGGCAAGCGCCCCATGAGGAGCATCTCCTCGCGGCAGATGCCGAACGAGGACACCGGGCACTGGAGTTCCAGCACCATGTCGAGACCGAAATCGAGACGGAACTTCCGCCGGTGCAAATGGGCCAGGTAACAGAGGGCGATTTCGGCGCGGAGACCATCAAAGCCGCGCTCCTCGGGGAGCGGCACGATCAGCCGCCCGCATTCATCGAGGAATTCACTTACAAGACGCTCGATGTCCCCGGTAAGCGGCAGGGTGAGCGGCATGATGCCGTCGATCCGCCGGGTCGTCGGCAGACGGGTCAGATTCTGGACATCGATCCGTTGGCTCCCCCGCGACGGCTCCTTCTCCTCGGCCACGAGCACCCGGGCGAACTCGGCCACGAAGGTTCCGGGCCGCCATTTCAATACCCGCGCGCGGAGGAGGGCGGCGAAGGTGTCGGAATCAGGGAATGGATCGGAGAGGGTCATGGAGGGTGCGGGCGATTTCCGGGAAAGCCGCGAATTCCGCTTGCATATAACTGTTTAGTGATATAGTTATTTTCAGGATGGGAGGCCGGTGCCTCCATTTTCCTTCGAACCCCGCAACCCGCAACCGCCATGTTACTGAGACAACTCTTCGACCCCGCCCTCGCCCAGTATTCCTACCTCATCGGGTGCCAGCGAACCGGCGAGGCCATCGTCATCGATCCCCTCCGGGACATCGAGCCCTATCTGGAACTCGCGGCGGCGAACGGTCTCCGCGTGACGGCCGTGGCCGAGACCCACATCCACGCCGATTTCGTGAGCGGCGCGCAAACCTTCGCCCGCCGGGATCCGGAGCTGCGCGTCATCGTCTCCGGTGAAGGGGGGCCCGATTGGCAGAGCGAGTGGGCGAAAGGGCGCCTCAATACCACCGTCCTGAAGGATGGGGAAACATTCCGGGTCGGCGGCATCGAATTCACGGCCCTCCACACGCCCGGCCATACTCCCGAGCACATGAGCTATCTTGTCACGGATCTGGGGGGCGGAGCGGATGCCCCGATGGCGGCGCTCACGGGCGATTTCATCTTCATCGGCGACGTCGGTCGTCCCGATCTTCTCGAACAGGCCGCCGGAATCGCCCATACGCAGGAAGCGGGGGCCCGGCAGCTCTTCGCGAGCCTCCGGAAATTCGGCACCCGGGACGATGCGCTTCTCCTTCTTCCCGCGCACGGAGCCGGGAGCGCGTGCGGGAAATCGCTCGGAGCCGTCCCCTTCTCGACACTCGGCTACGAGCGCCGCTTCAACCGCGCGCTGCGGCTCGCGCTGGAAGGCGGCGAGCAGGACTTCGTCGACTTCATCCTGAGCGGCCAACCGGATCCGCCGCCCTACTTCGCGCGCATGAAGGCGGTGAACCGTGACGGTATCGGCGGTGCGACGGAACCGGCGGAAGTCGGGGAATGGCCGGCCCGGGACGTCGTCGAATGGACGCTCGGCCGTATTCTCGACCTGCGGGCGGACCGCGAGGGATTCGATGAGGAGCACTTGCCGGGAGCGATCCACGCGCCCTATCCCGGTGCCTTTTTCCTCCCCTCGGCCGGCTCCTACGTGGAAGCCGATGACAGGATCCTCCTTGCCACCGCTTCCCAATCCGAGGCCGATGACGCCGCGCGCCAGCTCTTCCGCATCGGTCTCGACCATGTCGTTGGCTGGACATCTCTGAAGGCGGTGCGCGAGGAAGGGCTGATGAAAGCCCGGACCCCGCGGATCGACTTCGCGGATTGGGATCAAAGCGCGATCACCCCCGACCAGCGGATCCTCGACGTGCGCAATCGTTCGGAGTTCGAAGCCGGTCATTTGCCCCATTCCCTGAACATCCCCTACACCCGCCTCGCCCCGAGAATGCGCGAGATTCCCGAGGACAAGGAACTTCTCATCCATTGTGGCTCCGGAAAACGGGCGGCCCTCGCCTCCTCCTACCTGCGGGCGCTCGGCTACCGGACGGTGCACATCGATGGCACCTGCACCGACTGCGAGCGCATCGCCAGCGAGCAAGCGCTCTCGCACTAACTGCGGAACGTGATCGCGCTCCTCTACGGACTCCTCGTCGGAGCCGCGCTGGGACTCACGGGTGGCGGGGGATCCATCTTCGCCATCCCCCTGCTCGTCTACGGCCTCGGCTTGCCGATGCCGGAAGCCACCGGTCTCAGCCTCGCCGCCGTCGGGCTGATGGCGGGCTTCGGGGCCATGGTGCAGCGACGGAATCTCGCATGGCGGTCCGGTCTCGTCTTCGCCGCCGCCGGAATGTTGCTCGCCCCCGCGGGGGCCGCACTCGGTCACGCTCTGCCCGCGGCGCTCGTCCTCTCGGCCTTCGCCTTCCTGATGGGATACGTCGGCTGGCGCATGCGGCGGGGACAGGCCTCCGAACTCCCGACCGGACCCTGCGTCGCCCGCGCGGATGGAAAGCCCGGCCCGGGTTGCTACGCGCGGCTCGGGGCCGCGGGCTCGGTCACCGGGATCCTCTCGGGTATCTTCGGGGTCGGCGGCGGCTTCATCATCGTGCCCGCTCTCGTTTTCGTGACCGGAATGCCGATCCATCGCGCGGTGGCGACCTCACTCCTGGTCATCTTCCTCATCGCCTGCTCGGGCGTCACTTCCCATGTGCTCCAGGGCGCGGTCATTCCCTGGCAGGCGGGAGTCCTCTTCGTTGCCGGGGGTCTGGTCGGAATGCTCCTCGGAGGCCGCGGCCGGGAACGCCTCTCCCCCGAACGCCTCCGCGTCGTCTTCGCCTATGCGATGTGGATCGTCGCCGCCTTCATCCTCGTGCGAAACGGGCCCGCACTCTTTCGGTAGAGCCCGGCACGACGCCCGAGGGCCCGCCGTGTTTTCTAATGGTTCCGGGCTGTGGCCTGGAACCCTCCCCCGCCGTTGACGCCGGCTTCACCGTCATGGACCCTGCCTTGCCACCGGCATCGTGGCCAGCAACCGCTAGCGGGAACTTGGGTAAGAGAGGAGCGTGAGCACCGTGGGCGAA
The DNA here is from genome assembly GCA_024641425.1 of Verrucomicrobiales bacterium. Lineage (GTDB taxonomy): Bacteria > Verrucomicrobiota > Verrucomicrobiia > Verrucomicrobiales > DEV007 > JAHEDC01. The sequence continues at coordinate 7,735 of JAHEDC010000145.1, forward strand.
ACGAAAAAACCCGGCACCGCGCGAGGCGATGCCGGGTTTTCCAATTAACCAATACCAATGAACCAATCACCAACCCCTATTTCTCCAACGCCGCCTGCGCTGCCGCGAGGCGGGCGACGGGGACGCGGTAGGGGGAGCAACTGACGTAGTTGAGGCCGGCGCGGTGGCAGAACTTGACCGAATCCGGATCGCCGCCGTGTTCGCCGCAGATGCCGAGCTTGATGTTCCGACGGGTCTTGCGGCCCTTCTCGATGGCGGTGGTGATGAGCTGGCCGACACCGGTCTGGTCGAGGGTCGCGAAGGGGTTCTTCTTGAAGATCTCGTTTTCGGTGTAGGGCAGGAGGAAGTTCCCCATGTCGTCGCGGCTCATGCCGAGGGCGGTCTGGGTGAGGTCGTTGGTGCCGAAGCTGAAGAACTCGGCGGTCTCGGCGATCTCGTCGGCGGTGAGGGCACCGCGCGGGACTTCGATCATCGTGCCGACCATGTACTTGAACTTGATGCCCTTGGCGGCCATCACTTCCTGGGCCACGCGGTGGATGATCTCGACCTGGAGGTCGAGTTCCTTCTTGAAGCCGACGAGCGGCACCATGACCTCTGGATGCACCTCGATGCCGGACTTGGCGACGGCGGCGGCGGCCTCGAAGATGGCGCGGGCCTGCATCTCGGTGATTTCCGGATACGCGATGCCGAGGCGGCAGCCGCGGTGGCCGAGCATCGGGTTGAACTCGTGGAGCTGCTCGATGCGCTGGACGACCTTCTCCTTGGAGACGCCCATCTTCTTCGCCAGCGCGGTCTGGGCCTTCTCGTCGTGCGGCACGAACTCGTGGAGCGGCGGGTCGAGGAGGCGGATGGTGGCGGGCAGTCCCTTGAGGGCCTTGAAGATGCCGGTGAAGTCCTTGCGCTGGTAGGGCAGGAGCTTGGCGAGCGCCTTCTTACGGGCGTCCACGGTTTCGGCGAGGATCATCTCGCGGACGGCGTCGATGCGGTCGCCCTCGAAGAACATGTGTTCGGTGCGGGTGAGGCCGATGCCCTGCGCGCCGAAGGCGATGGCCTGCTTCGTCTGCTCGGGGTTGTCGGCGTTCGTGCGCACCTGCATGCGGGTGACCTGCGCGCACCACTCCATGAGTTGGGTGAAGTGCTGGAATTTCTCCGTCTTCTGGGCCTTTTTGTCGTTCTTGATGAGACCGGTGATGATCTCGGACGGGGCCGTCTTCAGCTCGCCGCCGTAGACGTTGCCCGACGTGCCGTCGATGCTCATGTAGTCGCCTTCCTTGAACTTCTGCCCGCTGACCGTAACCGTCTTCTTGTCGTAGTCGATGAGGACGGCGCTGGCCCCGCAGATGCAGACCTTGCCCATCTGGCGCGCGACGAGCGCGGCGTGGGAGGAGACGCCGCCCTTGGCGGTGAGGATGCCCTCGGCGGCGATCATGCCGCGGAGGTCTTCCGGGCTTGTCTCATTGCGGACAAGGAGCACCTTCTCGCCCCGCGCCTCGGCGGCGGCGGCGCGGTCCGCGTTAAGGTAAACTTTGCCGGAAGCGGCACCGGGGCCGGCGGGAAGACCGGTCGCGAGGAGCTTCGCCTTCTTCATGTCGGCGGCATCGAAGATCGGGGCCAGCAACTGGTCGAGCTGGTCGGCCGGATTGCGCAGGATCGCGGTCTTCCAGTCGATGAGCTTTTCCTTCACCATGTCCATGCTGAACTTCAGCGCGGCGGCGGCGGTGCGCTTGCCGTTCCGGGTCTGGAGCATGAAGAGCTTGCCTTCCTGGATCGTGAACTCGACGTCCTGCACGTCCTTGAAGTGCTTCTCCAGCGTCTTGCGCACCTTCATCAGTTCCTTGTAGGACTTCGGAAGCTGCTTCGCGAGGTCGCTGACCGGCTCGGGGGTGCGGACGCCGGCGACGACGTCCTCGCCCTGGGCGTTGATGAGGAACTCACCGTAGAATTCATTCGCGCCATTGGCCGGGTTGCGGGTGAAGGCGACGCCGGAGCCGGACTTCTCGCCCGTGTTTCCGTAGACCATGGCCTGCACGTTGACGGCGGTGCCCCACTCGGCGGGGATGTTGTATTTCCGGCGGTAGACGATCGCGCGGTCGTTCATCCAGGAACCGAAAACGGCGCCGGCCGCTCCTTCGAGCTGCTCCCACGGATCGCTCGGGAAGCTGTGCCCGGTGCGGTTCTTGACCAGCTCCTTGAAGCGCTTCACGAGTTCCATCTGGTCCTCGGCGGTAAGGTCGGAGTCGATGATGTCCTTGCCGTATTTCTTGTGCTTGAACTGCTCGATGACAACCTCGAAGGGCTCGTGATCCTCACCCTCGCGCTTCTGCACGCCGAGCACGACATCGCCGTACATCTGGACGAAGCGGCGGTAGCAATCCCACGCGAAACGCTCGTTCTTCGTTGCCTTGGCGAGCGATTGGACGGTGTCGTCGTTGAGACCGAGGTTCAGGATCGTGTCCATCATGCCGGGCATGGAGTCGCGGGCGCCGGAGCGGACGGCGACGAGGAGCGGCATGCCTTCCTTGTCCCCGAACTTGCAGCCCATGATCTTCTCCATGTTCGCGACGCCGGCTTCCATCTCCGCGCGGAGGGTCGGCGGGTAGGTTTTCTTGTTCGCGTAGAAATAGGTGCAGACCTCGGTGGTGGCGGTGAAGCCGGGAGGCACCGGAAGACCGATGCGGGTCATCTCGGCGAGGTTCGCGCCCTTGCCGCCGAGGAGCGGTTTCATCGTCCCGTTGCCGTCGGCCTTGCCGTCGCCCCAGGTGTAGACGTACTTGACGGAGGTGGATTTCTTCGTGCCCGACGCCTTCTTGGCGGCGGTCGTTTTCTTGCTAGCTTTCTTTGCCATGGATGTGCTTTTCGGTTGGGTGATCGTTCTTCCGATCGGTTGGTGCCGGGAATCGGCGCGAGGTGCCGGAATCCCGGCGATTGGGGAGCGCAACACTATCAGGATCAGGGAAACTGTCAATCCGGGGGCTCGGGAAAAGCGCGGAAGGCGGATTTCGGAGATTGAACATTCCCGCAGGGATGGGCTCTTATCCTGCGAATAACTGAATTCCCAGCAATGGCCCGAATCTATCCAGTTCCTTACCTAATCTGGGTATTCCTGACTTTTGCAGGAACCCTCGTCGCGGATGGCGTAGCCCCGCGAGGAAACAGCAGCCAACCGTTAGTGATTGGCGGCGTGAGATCGAAGTATTGAAGTACGAGTATCGAGATGCCCTCGTCCCACGCGGATCGCCTGAACGCTCCTTTTTCACGAAACTTTATTGGGCCGTGAGGACACATCATGTTCTGGTCGAGGATGTGATCGATCTCACCGTGATCAGGGAGGAGGAACCCGGAACCACCGAAAGGGTCACTCCGTTGAGTCTTTCTCCAGCAGGGGGAATCCTTTTGAGTCTTGAGGAGATCACAAGGCCTGCCGTCGAGGCACGAATTGCAGGCGATAACCTGTCGGCCCGGCAGCGGGAAGTCCTGGATGAGATCCTCCGAAAATGGAACGACTGGGCGGAGATGCGGCGCCTTGAGGCGGAAAGGGCGGCCGCGCTCGCCGCGAGTCGATATTCGGATAGCGACGGGATTCCGCTGGAACGGAACGCCTCCCGGAGACCGGTCGGGCCGAATCCATACCGGAATCTCGTCTGGGTGATGGAAGGCGCGGCGGGAATGCTTGCGTTGGTGTGGCTGGCCATCCGGTGGCGGGCTCGGATGCACCAACACGCTTGATCGGAATCGCGCCCCCGCTCAAACCGGGATGCCCGTGAGGCCACGCACTCTCCGGAACTCCCCGGCATTGCCCATGGCCAGCGGCATGCCGTGGGCGAGCGCAGTGGCCGCGATCCAGAGGTCGTTAGATGGCGATCATTCCGATGCCTCGCTCAACGGACAGGTCGGCGGTGCATCGATGTCGGCCGCCTTCTCGATGGCGTCCAGCTCCGCGTCGCTGAAGAAAGGCCCGTTCGCCTTGAAGTAGGCGATTACCTTAGCGCCGCTTTTTGACTCGCCCGGAATGACGACCCGACGCACGACCGACGAGAACGACTCGCGCCCCCGTTTCGCCGCGCGCAGCTTCTCGTAGGCGTCGAGCTCAAGGGTGATGGTCTTGGTAGCCACACGCGAATCATGCGTGATTCGTGTTTAAATGTCAATGCCACGCCGCCCTTGATCGTCACGGGGTGATTCGCCATAGTGGGGGACTGTGGCCGAATTCTCCACCCTCCCGACGCCCCGCGAGCTGTTTCGACTTTTCGAGACGGGGGGAATGTCGCGGGAGGATTTCCAGGCCGCGATGGCCTCGCACCAGAAAGACTTGATTGCGGAAATGGAGGAGGCGCGGCTGAATCCGGTTGCCGCCTACATGGAACACCGGCGGAACCGGGCGGCGGTGCGGATGCTGGTGCGGAAGCACGGGATGTCGGAAATCCGGGAGGTGCTGGCGGCGCTGGGGACCTTGCCGGGGTTCCCGCCCGCGCAGTTGCTCTGGAATGCCGGCCACGAGGACCTGCCGCTCCATTGCTTTATCCGGATGCGGCACGAGCCGGTCTTCCGTGTCCTGAAGGCGCAGATTTGGCCGGTCTTCGTCCGGATCACGGTGGAATACGGGAAGGTGCGGAAGGATCTGGCGACGCGGGAGGAGATCGCGCTGCGGCGGGGGAAGTTTGGCCGGCTGGAAGTGCACTACCGGCGGGTGCTGGATTGAGGGAGGTCGGGAGCGAGGGATTGGCAGGAAAATTCTGGGGCAGGAAGATGGGGGAATTCTTTTGCTCTTGTGGATAGCCGCTGGGGAGCGCGGCGGAACGACCGGATCAGATGAAGGCGGAGATACGCCCCAGTGGGAAGGGAGCGGGCGGCGCCTCACCCTCCCACTTGAGCGGGAGCGGAGTCGCGGCTATGATGCGGGCTCTCCGGTTCGCCGGAACTCTTTTTCCAAAAACCAGAACCTAGCCAAACCGAAACCGAACCGTATGGGCAGAGCCTTTGAATACCGCCGTGCTTCCAAGGAGAAGCGTTGGGACGCGATGTCGAAATTGTACCCGAAGCTGGGGCGCGTCATCACGATGGCCGCCAAGGAGGGCGGGCCTGACCCGGAGTCGAACGGAAAGCTGAAGACGGCGATTCAGAACGCGCGGGCGCAGAACCTGCCCCGGGACAACATCGAGGCCGCGATCAAGCGGGCCTCGGGGAAGGACGCGGAGGACATCAAGGAAACGTTCTACGAGGCGAAGGGGCCGCACGGGGTCCTCCTTTACATCGAGTGTGCGACC
>JAHEDC010000146.1 GCA_024641425.1 Verrucomicrobiales bacterium
CATCGCCGACGTCGCGCGCGAGGAAATCCTCGCCATTCTTCCCGACGAGGTTCCCGAACTCGTCCCCTTCCCCGACGGTCGTCCGAAAGTCCTCCTCATCGTCGGCGTCAACGGCACCGGGAAGACAACCTCCACCGCGAAACTCGCCAGTCACCTTCAGTCGCGCGGCCATTCCGTTCTCCTCGCCGCCGCCGACACCTTCCGTGCCGCCGCCATCGAGCAACTCGACGTCTGGTCCCAGCGCACTGGCATCCCTCTCGTCAAGGGCCAATACAAGGCCGATCCTTCCGCCGTCTGTTTCGACGCCTACGAGACGGCTATCCGCAACGGCATCCAATTCCTCATCTGTGACACGGCCGGGCGCCTCCACACCCGGCACAACCTTATGGAGGAACTGAAGAAAATCGAACGCACCCTCGGGAAGAAGGACCCCACCGCTCCCCATGAGCGCCTCCTCGTCGTTGATGCCACCACCGGTTCGAACGCCCTCTCGCAAGCGCGTGAATTCCACAAGGCCCTCGAACTATCCGGCGTCATCGTGACCAAACTCGACGGCAGCGGCAAAGGCGGGGTCGTTGTCTCCATCCAACAGGAACTCGGAATCCCCACCCGCTTCATCGGCACGGGAGAGAAAGCCGAAGACTTCGCCCCCTTCCACCCGAAAACCTTCGTCGGCGAGATCCTTTAGAAACAGGCAAACCAACGTGACGGTCTACGCCGCGAGAGGCCTGCGAGGCACTCTCCGCCTAGCGGTCCCCCGCCTGCCGCATCGCGCCGGTCGCCTTCTGGCGGTTTCCCTTCGGCAATCCCCCCTTGGCCAACTCACCGTCCGGATGCCGCTTCTCGCCGCCCGCCGACTCGATACTGCCGGCCTCGATCAGTTTCACGAGCGGCGCGAATTCCATGGCCCTCGGCGTCACCTGACCGGTCTTTCCAGGTGCGAGGAAGAGCTTTTTTCCTCCGGGCAAGGGGACACTCAGGGGCTTGGTCGTTTTGTTGGTGATGTCCATAAGGATCTTCGTTGTCCCCTATGATAGCGTCTCACCCGCCCGCGTCCAGCATTCAATCGACGGTCCGCACGATGGATTTTTGAAAATCCGCTCTTAAGGTTCCCCATGCTCAAAACCACTCTTGGAGTCATCGCCGGAGTCCTCATCGGCGCGGTTTCGATGGCCCTCTATCATCGCCAATCGCATTCCAGCCCATCCCTGGAAGACGCCATGGCACCGGCCCACACGGAGGAACTTGCCCGGCTTCAGGAGAAAATATCCTCCCTTGAGGGCGTTCTTGCCGGACAGGGTAAAGCCCGGGAACCCCTCGTCGTGGCGTCCGGGAAGAATCCCGAAACGCCAGCCCCCTCCACGAATCGTACCCCACAGGCCGAGCCGTCCCTTGAGGTTTTCACCGAGCAGTTTCGCGAGCGGACGCGCCAGCGCACCGAGACACGGAACGCGGCCCGGATGGCGACGCTCGCCCAGCGGCTCAATCTTTCTCCCGAGCAGGAGGAGAAGGTGCGCGCCCTTCTGGCGCGGAAAGCCTCCACCGGAAGCGACCCGGGCAACCGGATCACCGTCGGTGCGGCCATGGAAGGCGAATTGACCGCAAGTTCCGTCACCCTCAATGGCTCGGGCAGCGACGCGGGGAATGCGGACGATTTCGACGCCGCGCTCGCCCCCCTCCTCGATGATACCCAGCGCGGGGCCTACGCCTCGCTCCAGAAGGAAGAACGTCGCGACCAGGTGGAAGCCGAGGCCAACGAGCAACTCGCCAGACTCCAGCGAATGCTCACCCTGACCGACGCCCAGAAAGACGCCGCGTTCCTTGCCTTCACCGAGATCGCCCGCGAGCAGCAGGAATCCACGGATGCTCTCTCCGATGGCTTCGCCGGGACGAGATCAAGACGCGTGGAGGCTCTGCGGAACATTCTCAGCCCCGAACAAGCGAAGGTCTATGAGACGAGTCCGCAGTTTCTCATCCTCGGAGAAGGCGGGGCCGGAATCGGCGCGACATTGGAAATCCATCTGGACAAGGGCGGCCAGCACACGCCCTCCGACCCTTCCCCTTGACTCGGCAGTCGGCTCCACGGACTTCGCGGAACTCGTGGCCTAGCGACGCGCGCGGAAGTAGCGTTCACGGGGTCGGGGCATTGGAACCGCGTAGGGACTGGTCACGCTCAGATCCTGCCACGTCACGAGCCCGGTCGACTCGGAGAGGATTCCGGTGAACTCGACTACCGGCACGCCCCCCTCCAGCGAGAGCGTGACCTCGGGAGGATTCTGCTGGAGATAGAGCACCGCGCCATCGGCCTTGACGAGCGAACGGTAGCCCCCGGACGGCGCACTCCCGGCCGCCATGAAATGGTTGGCGATCTGCCCGGCGTTCAGCGCGGTCGCATACCATGCGACCTCGTCCACGAGCCCCGTGCTCGGACTCGAACCGTCGAAAAGGGCTCCGACGGTGAAAATGGCGGACTGGCTGGACACGTAGACTCCGGATTTCCCGGGATCATTCGTCTCGTCCGCGAGGGCGCCGTTCACATAGAGTTTGGCACTGCTTCCACTCCATACGGCGACGACATGGCACCACGTGTTGAAGGTGTACGTTCCCCCCGTGAGATCCCAGCCCACTGCCGTCCCGTTTCCGTCATACATGCGAAAATTGTAACCCGTCGCCTCGTCCCGCTGGAAAAAGACCCACCCGGATCGATTCACATTCCCGCCCACACGGCCGCCCAGCGGAGAATCATCGCCATCGTATGCTTCGGGTTTCACCCAGAACTCGATCGTGAACGGCTGGTTCGACGCCGGATTCAACGCGGCCCGCCATGGAATCGTCGTGCGCTCGCCCCCGCCGTAGTAAACCGCATGATCCAGCCCCGCGGCAATTGCCCCCGGTTGATCGATCACCACGCCGCCCGTATGCGTGCCATCGCCTTCAACTCCGAGACTCCCGGTATTGTAGGACGTCGTGGCGAACCCGGAGCCGGCCAGCATTGCCAGGAGAATACTTCCCGCCGCAATGGGTCTGGCGGTTCGAAACGGAAACGAAGGGATGCTCATGGCGACGGAATGAGTCGGAGTGCTCGGCAGACAGTGGTTACGAATTTTCCCGGTTCGCGCACCGGAGACCAACCGAATGTAGGAGAGACACGCCCCTGCCGCGAGGAATTTGTTCGCGCCCGGAATCACCGGGAGAGGTGTGAAACGCATCGCAACGAGCACACCACCGGAGAAGGAAGTGCCTACCATCTGCGATAACTACGCCACCCGCAAACACGCGAAGGTGAAGCGCGGTCGCGAGAGACTCATTGAATTGCAATCAGCTTGGCGGACTCCACTAGGGGGTGATCGGAATGAGTTCAAGATAGTCGAGAGCAAACATGAAAGCCTGCGCCGCCTTGGGATTTGCTCCCACGATCTCGACGACAAGGCGATGATTGCCCGCCTGGAGCCGGCGCGTTCCCAGCGCGAGCTCTCCGGTCGTGATAACATCGGGCCGATGATAGCAATCGATCGGGTCTCCCAGATTCTCGCCATCCATCGAAAGCTGGTGGATCCCGTAGTCGGGCGCCATCGTCATCACCGCCTTGAGCAAATATTCGCCCGACTTCGCCACCGGTACCTCCAGGTGGAGTTTGTCTCCCGGTTGGGCGTCCGTCCACCAGAGGTGGAGATCACCGCTCCATTTCGCCTTTGGAAAGCCTCGCATGTCCTGCTTCAGGTTACGACCTGCCGATTTCTCGAGCATGCGCATCTCCTCACCTTCAAGCCGGATCGGTTCCGTCCCGGGCAAAGGCACTTGCGAGGGACTCGCCAAATAGGAAATGAGGTCGCGCACTTGTTCGGGCTTCAGCGGAAGGAGCAGCCCCTCGGGCATCATCGAGACCGGCGCGACCTCCTCGGTTTTGATCTCCGCTTTCGCCACCACTGTCGCCTCCGTGAGCAACTGCACCGTCACAGCGGAATCGGTCGACTCTTTGACCAATCCCGCAAGCACCCGCCCGTCCTTCAGGTGGAAGACATGCATCTGGTAATCCCGCCCGACGAGGGCGCTCGGGTCGAGAATGTTCTCGAGGATATAGTCGAGGTTTGCCCGGTTCGACCCCGTGAGATCGGGCCCGATCCTCCCCCCCGAACCGAAGAGGGTATGGCAACTCGCGCAAATGGTGTCGAAAAGTGCCCGGCCTTCCTTCGGGTCGGCCTTGGCCAAGTGCGCTGGCCTCAACGCCTTCTTGTACTCCGCCAACTGCCCGGCCTTGTCGGCGGCGAGGCCCCGCACACCGCCCCAGATCCGGTTGAGTGTGTCGTTGATCCCGGGATCTTCCAGACGCGCGATCTGCCGGATCGCAAAGGCGGAAATCTCTCCGGGCGGAACCTTTCCGTTCGAAGCCGCCTCAAGCAAGGCTCTCGCCGACTCCGGGCGGGTCGCAAGCGTGCTCACGGCTTCGCGTTTCTCCTCCGCATTCAGCGAGGGATAGCGAGAAAGCAGGGCTTCGGGAATCGAGGGATCGTCAAACCGGCTCAGACCGCGGATCGCGTGCAAGCGCAGCGCGTATTCGTCGAGCATCCCGACAAGGAGCGGGATCGAATCCCCATCCTTGCCGTTGGCCAGGGCGTCCATGGCCTGCATCCGCCTTTCCAATGCTATCTCGGGATCCCCCGCGATCGTTCGCAGAACAGGAAAGACACTCCGATCGCCGAACTTCACCGTCAAAAGGAGGATCTGGTCGCGGATCCGATCGTTCGGACTCTGCGAAAGCTTTGAGAAGATCTGCGGCCATCCCACGGGTGTCTCCAGACTTGCACGCCCTTTAACCGACTCCACTACTTGATCGAGGATCATCAATTGCTCGCCCTCGTCTTTCGCCTCCCGCAGCGCGCCGAGAACAGCGGCGGGATCGGGAAGATTGGCGGCACGGCGGAGGATGAATTGCGAGATCTTGGGAATCCGGGAAGCTGCCGCCATTCCAATCGCCCGTACGGGGTCAGCCGCCACCAGTGGTTCGATCCCATACCAGATCATAAGCGGCAGGTTGTGGTCGTCGGCGTCCATACCATGGGACAGCAAACCCGCCGCCATTTCCCAACGATCTTCCAAAGGAAGCCTTTGCATGACCGAGGCAAGATACAGGCGGGCCACCGGATCCGGTTCAGAGCGGGCCATTGCCCCGAAGCGCGCGGCGATCGGCTCATCCGGCGCCTCCACCTCTGCCAGCAATTGAATGGCCCATCCCCGCACAATGCCCTCCGGGGCCTCGAGTTGCGCCATCGCCGTCGCCCGGTCGAGCAGCCCGGTGACATGCAACGCCCACAGAGCGCGCAGCTTCCGCGACACGTCCTTGTTCCTTTCCAGGATTTCGATCAGCTGTCCTTTCGTCTCAGACGCCAGTTTCCCCTCCGCCGCCCGCTCCTGAAGCACTTTTCTCGCATGGCGCACGTACCAGTCGTTCGCATGGAGCTGGAAGGCGACAAGCTCCGCGTCACTCGCCACCTGCAAGTCCACCACGACCGGTTTTGTCTCACCATAACTCACCTTGAAGATGCGACCGTTCGATCGGTCATGCTGCGCAATGTCGCCGCTATGACATTGGTTCGTGTCGTACCAGTCGATCATGAAAACCTGTCCGTCGGGGCCATAGCGGAGATTGAGGATCTGCGAGGCACGGTCGTCGGCTAAGAGAAAGTCCCTCCCGTGCTTCCCGACATAACCCGATCCTTGCGCCTCCAGCAGATCATTATTGATCCGAGCCCCATGGATGTTGTTCATGAAAATGCTATTCCGGTAAGTCGCGGGCCAGGTGCCGCCGAGATAGATCATCGCCCCCGAATGCGCGTGCCCGCCGCCTGCCTCGCCGGATCGGTTGTTGCCCGCATGCGGTCCACCGTCACCGGCCCAATGCCGGTGGTCCGCAATCGTTTTGATGTCGTCGAAGACATAGGGGTCGAAATGCTGTCCAGCCTGCCTCTCGTAGCGCCCTCCCTGGATCACCTGGTAGAGGTGCGGAATGACGCACGAAGTCAGGAAGGCGCGTCCCTCATCATTGAAATCGACGCCCCACGGATTCGAGGTTCCCCAGGCGAAAACCTCGAATTTCCCGCGCACCGGGTGATAGCGCCAGATCCCGGCGTTCAACGGTACCCGTTCCCCATCCGGGGTGCCCGGCTTGCCCACCTTCGAATGCGTGAAAACCCCATGGCAACCGTAAAGCCAACCGTCCGGTCCCCAAATGAACGTATTGAGCATCTCGTGCGTGTCCTGATAGCCCCAGCCGTCGAGCACGATCTCCGCGGCGCCATCGGGAACGTCGTCCCGGTTCCGATCCGGAATGAAGAGGAGGTTCGGCGCGGAACCAACCCACACTCCGCCGAATCCGACCTCAAGCCCACTGACCAGGTTCAGCCTCTCGGCAAACACTTTCCGCTCTTCGAGTTTTCCATCCCCGTCCTTGTCCTCGAAAATGAGGATACGATCGTTCGCGTCGGCCTCCGCACGCCGCTGGGGATAAGTGTAGCCCTCCGCGACCCAGAGGCGTCCCCGCTCGTCGAAGGCCATTGCGATCGGTTGCCGGACGTCCGGCTCGGAGGCCGCCAGCGTAACGCGGAATCCCTCCCCGACAATCATCGCCCTCGCCGCCGTCTCCCCGTTCGTTCCGTCGTAGGTGAAATCGTCCGCCGACGCCGAAAGTGCGAGCGCCACGAGGAAAAGTAGTGGGGGGTTCATATTCATAAGCTATGTTTCTACTACGCCAGCCCAAACGCGTAAACCCAAATACACGGGACCTCCGATCACTCTGATCGATGCCGCCATTGAAATTGTCGATTATTCCGCAAGACGGGAATCGCCTAGGATGGGAGCATGAAAATACTGCTGATTCTCATGGCGTCCGTCATCATGACCACCGCGATTATCCTTCCTTCCTGTACTGGTTGGATTCTTGACTATGGAACTCCGGCCGCCCAATTCGAAGCCCATGATCTCGCCCATAAAGGTGACAAATTCATAGGTAGGAAAATCACAGTACGGGGCGCGGTCCAGAAGGTCGATACCACGGATCCCGAATCAGCGAAGGTTTACCTCGCTTCTGGAATTCTTTGCGATCTGGGAAAGTTCAAGGAAATGGCGGAAGGGCACGCGGTCGGTGAAATTGTCTCCATCGATGGCATCCTGAAACGCTGCGACGAAGGCGATTGCCTGCTCGCTCCCGCAATCGGTCGTGATCCGAAAGCCAGTTTCACCCCCGAGCGATAGTGTTCGCGGGCCAAGCTCCCCACCCCCTCCGCGGACGCGCCCGGCCTTTCAAACTCCAGGACCAGGAGTCTCCTTCTGAAATCGGAGGGCGGAATCGTCCTCGACGGTAATCGCCCAGCGGAAACGCGAGAGCCACCTCGTGCCGGCCCCGCCGGGAGTAACAGCACTCCCGTCGTCGCCACCATCGAATGCGGGAAACCACGTCTAACTTGAGCGAAGTCCGCGACGCGAACGTCGTTCCCGGCACGTTACCTTTCTTTGCTCCGGGGCAATCCCCCGACTATTTGCCCTTTGATTTGAGCAGGGCGATGAATTCGCGCATCGCGGGCGAAGTCGAACGGGTCCGCTTCTGGATAAGGCCGAGCGGACGCAACATGTCGGCGCCCTTGATCTCGATGGCCACGAGGGTGCCGGCCTTCACCTCGCCTTGAACGGACTGCATCGGCACGATCGAGATCGCATTCTCGACCTCAACGGCTCGCTTGACCGTCTCGATGTTGTCGAACTCCATCTCACGGTCCACGCTCACCTCTTCAGACTTCAGCACACGATCAATGGCCTTCCGTGTGGGGATATCCGGTTCGAAGGCGATGAATCGCCGCCCGCGGAGATCGGAGAGTTTCACGGAACGGCGCTCCGCCAGATCATGGTCGGGAGGACAGATGAGAACCATCCTGTCCTGCGCGAACTCATCGATCACGACGCCCTTGCGTTTTGCCGGGAAAGCGACGATCCCAAGATCGGCACGCCCATCGATCACATCCAGATAGACCTGGTTCGAGCGCGCGTAATCAATACGGACATCGACCTCCGGAAAGCGCTGGCGAAATAGCTTCACGTAGGGAGGAAGCTCATGAAGGCCAATGCTGAAGACAGTGGCCACGCGGAGACTGCCCGCGACCTTATCCTGAAGTTCATGGAATCGATCGTCGACGCTGTTGTATATCTCCATAATCTGACGCGAGGCATCAAGGAAGACCTTGCCCTCGGGCGTCATGGAAAAATTCTTCTTGCCGCGTTCGATGAGAACGACCCCAAACTTCGTCTCAAGGGCGCGGATCTGCTGGCTGACGGCACTCTGGGTGACGCCGTTCAGCTTCGCGGAGAGCGAAAAGCTAGCGGTCTCGATAAGATCACAATAGACTTTGAGGGTCTCAATTTGCATGGCTAATGTAAAGGAGGAAAACGGGGACGCCCCCCTTATACCCCGGCATCCCTCCCGTCAAATGGAATCCGCAACTGAATCATGAATACGTGCTCCGAGAATTACCGCCTGATCCTCAAGCACCTCCACCGCGCGCTTCTCCGCGCGGGACGCGCCGAAACCGACGCCCGTCTCCTCGTCGTGAGCAAGACGTGGCCTGCGGATGCCCTCCGCCCGCTCTGCGACCTCGGGCATCGGGCCTTCGGTGAAAGCCGCCTTCAGGAAGCCGAGGAAAAGATCACTCTCCTTCCACGCGCGCTCGAATGGCATTTCATCGGCCATATCCAGAAGAACAAGGTGCGGCGCATCCTCGGCCACTTCGGAATCCTCCACGGCGTCGATTCCCTCGACCTCGCCCGACGTATCGATTCCATCGCCCGCGAGATCAGCAGTCGGCCGGGCATCTTCCTCGAAGTCAATCTCGCGGCCGAACCGAGCAAGGACGGATTCTCTCCGGAAGCCCTTCGCCGCGACTTTGCCGAGATCGCGATGCTTCGCCAGGCCCGCCTGCTGGGCCTCATGACCATCCCCCCACCCGGCGATTCCCCGGAACAGGCCCGTCCGTGGTTCCGGAAACTGAAAGCCCTCCGCGACGAACTCCAGTCAGCGCACGGAGTTCCGCTTCCCGAACTTTCCATGGGCATGAGCGACGATTTCGAGATCGCAGTTGAGGAGGGCTCCACCATTGTCCGGGTGGGTTCCGCGATCTTTGGATCACGCCCGGCGTGAGGGAGCGCGGTTGCTAGACTTCGAGACTACCCTTCGATTCAAGGGGCGCCACACCGAGATCCCCCGCGAGCGCATTGAACTCCGCTACTTCCGCTGCGGTGAAGAGAAGGCCGCCCGCTTCGACGGTCTTGACCGCAAAGCGGGCCTCAGGCTGTCCCGGCAACATGCAGGACTCATTGCCGTGACCGAGTATGTCATCGATCACCGCCTTCACGTTCGCGGCCTGATCCCGCCCCCTCGCAAAGCATCCGGAATTGATCGCGTCCGGATGAATGACCTGGAAATAGAAATTCGGCGTGCGTTTCTCTCCCTCAGGCACTGGACGCGAGCGCAAGGTCGGCAGGGAGCCCCCGATGAAACCGGCGACGATCTCGTTGATGAGCGATAGTCCGTAGCCCTTGTGCGCGCCAAAGGGGAGGAGCGCGGCGACGGCGTTCGGATCCGTGGTCGGCTCCCCTTCGGCATCGACGGCGGCCAGCGGGGGCAATGTCTTCCCCTCGCGCTTGAGTTGCTGCACCCGCCCCATCGCGACGGTGGAAGTCGCCCAGTCGACAACGATCGGGAAGCCGACGGCGGCGACCGTCGGAAACCCCCAACTGTGGGGATTCGTGCCCAATGTTGGAAACTTCCCTCCGAAAGGAACCACCTCCGCCAACGCCGCGGTGCAGTTCGTGTAGGCGATGTAACCGCGCTTCGCCGCGTCCATCACGTAACCGCCCCCCCAAAGGTAATGGAAGGCATTGTCGACGCTCACCTGCCCGATTCCGAATTCATCCGCGAGCCGGATACATTCCTCCATCGCCGCCAGGGCAGTGGACTGGCCGAGTTTGCGGTGCGCGTTCCAGATTCGGCTGGCAGCGAAGCGTCCCGCGGGGGTGACGTCTTCGATCTCGGCCCCCGGAACACAGCCCCCCGCGCCACTACCCAGGTGATCGTCGAGATGCAGCGCCTTCAGGCCATTGTGGGTGCGGATTCCATGGGCCGCCGCCATGGCGCAGACTCTCGCCGCATCGGCCGATTCGCTCTCCGAAAAACCGCGCTTCCGATAGGCGGCGGTGACAAGCGCGTCGTGATCGCTTTCAGGAATGATGAGGTAGGTGTCGGGCATGGCAGAAGAGGGAATGGAGTCGCCGCCCATCGTTCCACTCCTCCGCTTCTTTTCAACGAAATACTCGCCACTCCCCCCCTTCCTCAATCCAGGGCAGCCACTCCGAAGAAATCCCGGAGGACATCCCGGTAAACCTGACGCTTGAAATCGGGCACCCATCGTAGCGAGAACGTTCCGGGATCGATCCAACGGAAATTCCTGAATTCCGGATGGGCGGTCGCCAGGTTGATGTCGGCATCGCCCCCGAGGAAGTCGCAGAGAAAATAGGTCTGCTCCTGTCCCCGGAATTTTCGCCATTTCCGCCGCCCGCCGGGGAAGATATAGCGGTAGCCTCCTCGCTGCTCTCTCAGAGAGTATTTTTCCGGCGCGAGATCGATCTCCTCGACCAGTTCCCGGGCGAGGGCGGCTTCGGGGGATTCCCCGTCGTCGACGCCTCCCTGGGGAAACTGCCAGGCGTCACGGACATCCGTGCGCTCCGCGATGAAGACGCGCCCTTCTGGATCGACGAGCAGGGCGGCGACATTCGGCCGATAGAGGATTTCTTCCTTGTTCTCCTCGCGCCCACGCTCCGAGTCCACCCTTCCGACACCTCC
Source organism: Verrucomicrobiales bacterium (assembly GCA_024641425.1). Classification (GTDB taxonomy): domain Bacteria; phylum Verrucomicrobiota; class Verrucomicrobiia; order Verrucomicrobiales; family DEV007; genus JAHEDC01. Next base: position 10,883 of record JAHEDC010000146.1, read on the forward strand.
ACGCAGACCGAGATAGAGACGCTCGACCTTGGCCCGGGCCCACGGTGTCCTTCGGAGGAAGTGAAGGCTCGACTTGATTCCCGGATCATGGGTGAAACACCGGATCGAAACACGTCGCCCCAACTCGTCCCAGCCATAGAAGTCCACGAGTTCCCTGACGATGGTCTCCAGGGTCACGCCGTGTAACGGGTTCTTGGATTGAGAAGGCATAATCTCCCCTACTCTCAGGGCCCAAACTCCCGCTGTCCACCCGAAAGCTCCCGATTCGGTCGACCGCTTCCCTACGCCGGGAAATTCCCGAGACAAACGCCCCCCCATCCCTTATTCTTTCTGTGCGCATTTGCCCCGAGCCGAAGCCCTTTCCCCCAAGGTGAAATCATCCTCCCCCATCCCTCTGGCAGTGGCCCTGGCCCTTGGTGCTTCGCTCACCGTTTCACGTCCGTTCGCCCCGGAGAGGACTGACGCTCCGCAGGGAGTGGTTCCCTCCGCCGACCACCCCCTCTCAGCCAGGGGCTCCCGCCCGCCACGCATTCCCGACCTTGAACCGGTGTTCCGTAACAAGCCCCAAGAGCGCGCCTTTGCGGCCCCGGCTTTGCGGTCCGCCGAGAATTCGCCTCCCGTGTATCGGCCGACCCCGACCGCTGGCGAAAACTCGGCGCTACTCACAAGCGCATGCTGGAGCGCCTCGCTCCCGCGCCCTCCCAACCCGACGGATCCGCTCCCGATAACGGGAACTCGACGGAGCCACCCGAGCGGCCCTGGATCTGCTTCGCACCGGGCACACCGGACGATCTCGTAATCGCCCTGTCCGCGTTTTCCCGTGCCGGCCAAGTGGCACGGGAAGCCTCCACGTCACCGGATGCCTTCACCGCCCAGGCCCGACAGTTCCTGAATCCCGCCCGCTGGTCACGGACAACACTCACGCCCAGCACCTTCTCACTCGGCCAGGGACGCCCGGTCACGCTTACCTGGAGCTTCATTCCCGATGGCACGTCCATCCCCGGAGGGAGCAACGGCGCGGGAGAACCGACCGCTCCAAGCAACCTGAAGAACTGGCTCAACGGGCTCTACGGAAGCCAGGCGGTCTGGCAGCCGCACTTCCAACAAGTCTTCGACAGGTGGCAATCCCTGACGGGCGTGCGCTATGTTTACGAGCCCAATGACGATGGGGCCGCATTCCCCTCAACCAGCGGTAGCGCGGGCACCCGTGGGGATGTTCGCATTGGCGGACATTTCATCGACGGGAATTTCAATACCCTCGCCTACAATTTCGGGCCGAATAACGGCGACATGATTATCGATACGGGAGACAGCTTCTTCAATAGCACCTCCTCGAACTCCCTCCGCCTGCGCAACGTGATCTCCCACGAGCACGGGCACGGCCTCGGCTTTGCCCATGTCTGTCCCATCGACCAGACCAAACTCATGGAACCCTTCGCGACGACCAGTTTCGATGGGCCGCAGATCGATGACATCTACTCCGCGAACCGCCAATACGGGGACCGACTCGAGGATACCGACGCGGACAGTTCGAGTGAGAACAACGATGCCTCCAGCAGGGCCACCGACCTTGGGATTCTTCCGGTGGAAACATTGACCCTCACCAACCTGAGCATCGACGATAACGGTGACAGCGACTATTACGTCCTCACGGTGCCTTCGTCTGCTTCCGAAATCAGCATCGTCCTGCACCCCCTGGGAGCCAGTTATTTCGAAGGCGAACAGAACCCGGACTCCTCCTGTTCCGCGGGGAGTCTCTTCGATTCGCGCGCCGTGCATGATCTCGGCTTCGAATTGCGCAATTCCAATGGCACCTCGATTCTCGCCAGCCGCAACGCCGCCCCCGCCGGCTCGGACGAAACCCTTTCCTCTTTCGCCCTTCCCGGCAGCGCGGGCCCCTATTTCATTAGGGTCTTTGGCGACTCCACCAACAACGCGCAACTCTACGAGTTGACCCTGATTCTTACCGAACCAACCCCACCCCCCACAATCTCCATCGCCAATTCCTCCGTCGCCGAGGGCTCGGGCACGGCCTCCATCGGGATTACGCTGTCCGCGGCCTCCACGGCACCCGTCTCCCTCCAATTCGCCACCGCGG
>JAHEDC010000603.1 GCA_024641425.1 Verrucomicrobiales bacterium
GACTCGGGCACTTCACCCGGAGCCTCGGCGTGATCCACACCCTTGGCGATCGGCTCCCCGCGCCCCGCACCGTGCTCGTTTCCCCCGGCGTAGCGAGGGTAGCCCGTCCTTGCCTGGCTCCGGATCTCGCGGTGGAGGAACTGCCACCCGAAGCGGTCTCAAGCCCCGGAAAGACGCGGGCATGGGTCGCGGATCAGATCCGGAATGCCCGTCCCGATTCTCTGGTCATCGACTGCTTTCCTTCGGGGATCTTCGGTGAGCTGGGCGCGGTGATCGATGCCTTTTCCGGGAAGCGCCTGCTTGTCGCCCGGGCGTTGCGGGCCCTGCCTCCCGGAACGGAGGGTTCCCGCGTCGCCTGCTTCGATGCCATCCACACCGTCGAACGCTGTCCTCCCGCGCAAATCGAAATCCTGCGAACGCTTGGCGGTCGGCTCGAAGACCTGCGACTCCACTACCCGGACAAGCCTGCGACCGCCCCGCCGGAGGATTTGTGCCGATCCTGCCTCGTCGTTCATTCGGGAGACATGGACGAGACCCGGGCGCTCCTGGAATTGGCCCGTCGGCGCTTTCCAGCGCTGCCGCGCATTCTCGTGTCTCCGAACGCGCGTCCGGATCGCTTTCCCGCATCGGTCGCCTGGCTTCCCGCCTATCCGGCGTGGACGTGGTTCCCGAGCGCGGGGGCCGTCGTCTCCGCCAGCGGATTCAACACCATGGAGCAGATGCGCGGCCTCGCGACGCCCCACGCCTTCCTGTCTTTCCGACGCCGCTTCGACGACCAGCATCGACGGGCCCGGCTCCGACTGGACGAAGTGGGGCTTGAGCCGGCGGAAACGATAAATGAGTCGCACGGCGGTCGGGAACGCGTTTAAATTAGGGGGCGCCGCCGGGCAAGACCTGCGAGCGTTTCCTCCTTTTCCATGCACGACGACCTCTCAACGCGAGCAACCCTCCTCCTCCGCCTGCGCGACAGGGCAGACGACACGTCGTGGGCGGAGTTCGCGGAAATCTACACGCCGTTGCTATACGGCTATTGCCAGAAGCGCGAGATCGGGCACGCCGATAGTTCGGACATTGTGCAGGAAGTGATGCGCTCGGTTTCGCTGGCGATGGAATCTTTCGAGTACGACCCGAACAAGGGAAAGTTCAAGGCCTGGCTCTTCACCGCGGTGAGGAATGCCGTCGGCACCCATTACCGGAAGCAGGCCCGGCGCCCGCTTTCGGTCGCTGAAACGGCGATGCTCGAGGCGCTCGACGCCACGCCGGATTCTGTGGAGGAGGACGAGTGGGAGCGCGACTACCAGCGGCAGCTCCTGGCGTGGGCGATGGAGAAGATCCGCCCGGAGTTCTCGCCTCGCATCTGGAGTGTCTTCGAGGCAACGGCTCTCGAGGAACGCGATGTCTCCGAAGTCGCCGCCGCAACCGGCATGTCGAGGAACGCGGTGGCGATCGCGAAGTTCCGCGTTCTCCAGCGGCTCCGGGAGAAGGCGCGGGGCGTCGATGCGGAGCACTGGGAGCGGGAAATGATCGAAAGTGGTGAAGAATCCGAAATTCATGGCTGATCCGAGGCGAGGGATCCCCAGCATGTGCCCATGTCGACCTTCAAGCCCATACCGGACGATGCGACGATCGAGGCCTGGCTCGCGGGCGAATTGACCGGCGGGCAGGCGCGCGCCGTCGAGCGATTCTTTGAAGAGCATCCTCCCGACGGGGAAGTCATCGCGCCCGATCTCCTGCGTGATCTCGGAAACCTGCGCGAGCAGCCGCCCGAGATCGGGGATTTGGTCGAGCGCGTCCGGAACCGGGGCGGGATCGCGCCTCCCTCCGGAAACGCATGGAGGGAAATCCTCACGCCTTCGGGAGAACCGGATGTTCTCGGAACGCTCGGGCATTACGAGGTGCTGGAAGTCATTGCCGAGGGCGGGATGGGCATCGTCCTGAAGGCACGCGATCCGGAGCTCGGGCGCCTTGCCGCGCTGAAGGTTCTTTCGCCCGACCTTGCCACGAACAAGACCGCGCGGGAGCGATTCCTTCGGGAGGCGCGGGCCGCCGCCGCTTTGGAACACGACAATATCCTGCCCATCTACGGCATCCACGGCGAGCCCGTGCCCTGGTTCGCGATGCGGCATGTATCCGGAGGATCGCTGCAGGACGCGCTCGACCGGGGCGATCCGATCCCGGTGGCGCGGCTGAAGGAAATCGCGCTGAAGGTGGCTTCGGCATTGAAGATCGCGCACGCGGCGGGCATCGTCCACCGGGACATCAAGCCCGCGAATATCCTGTTGGAAGGCGACGGGAAACAAGTGTGGGTGTGTGATTTCGGCATCGCCCGCAGCACCGAGGACCCGGCGCTCACCTATGCGGGTTCGGTGGCGGGGACGCCGCAGTACATGTCACCGGAGCAGGCGGACGGGGGCGCGTTGGACGGGCGAAGCGACCTCTTCTCCCTCGGAGCGGTGCTGTGCCGCTGCGCGACCGGGAAGCCCGCCTTCCACGGGGCGACGACTTCCGCCGTTCTCCGGAACGTGGCGGCCGCGAATTCGCCGGGATTCACGCAGCTTTGCCGATATCTGCCGCGATGGTTTGCCGGAATCCTTTCGAGCCTGCTTGAGAAGGATCCCCATGATCGGTTCGCGGATGCCGATGCGCTGATCGAGGCCCTGAAAGCGGAACGGGACCCGCGATCCGCGGTCCGGTACCGGCGTTGGTGCTTCCTTGGCCTCGTGAGCGCTGTCCCGGCCTTCCTGGCGCTCGGGCTGTTGCTGCGGATGCCTTTCCTTCTCGAGCCGGTCAACCATCTTCTCGGAAGTCGCCATGCGGTGGTCTACACCATCGAGGGCCGACTCGGCGCGCACGGAAGTCTCGCCGATGCCGTCGCCGCCGCCCGCGATGGAGATGCCATCGTGCTGCCCGCGGGAGGGGAGCTTGCCGTGGACGGCATCACGCTTCCGGCGGACAAGGCGCTGACCCTGAGGTCGGCGGACCAGGCGGCCCGGGCGCGTTTCATGATGGGGGAAACGGGATCGCAGGGCCTCGTGGCGCGGGCACCGCTGCGACTTATCGGCATCGATTTCGGATGGAAAGGGGGAGGAATCCAGGAGGCTCTTGTTACCGTCGAGGACGCGAGCGTCACCCTTGAGGATTGCCGGTTTCGCGGTGCCGGGCCCGACGGAATGCGCTCCGATGAAACGACGGCGCACGCCCTCGCGTTGCGCGGCGCCGCGTCCGCCGAGATCGTCCGTTGCGATTTCGATCTGACGGCGGCGAATGCCGTCTACCTGGCGGATCGGGAGAAAGAGGATGCCGGAGAGCTTCCTCCTATGGCGGTAGCCTTCCGGAATTCGAAAGTTTCCGCGCACTGGTTGGTCGTGTCCGCCGGGGGGAAATCCCGCGTCGCGCGACCCGTAGCCGTGGGGATCTTCGACTCCGAAATACGGTGT
>JAHEDC010000147.1 GCA_024641425.1 Verrucomicrobiales bacterium
TTGGGTCATCCTCGACAACCACTTCCACGCCATCCTCCGCGCTCCCGATCTCTCCGCCGTGCTGCGCGATCTCAAGAGCTTCACCGCCCGCCAGCTTCTGGAGCAGCTCGAAACCGAACGGCGCGGCTGGCTGCTGCACCAACTCCAGCACTTCCGAATCGCGCACAAGGCAACGAGCAAGTATCAGGTCTGGCAGGAAGGCTCGCATCCCCAGGCGATCCTGGATGACGCGATGATGCTGCAAAAGCTGGACTACCTGCACCACAACCCGGTCAAGCGCGGCTGGGTGGTCTCCCCGGAGCATTGGCGATACTCGTCAGCACACGAGTGGTTGCCCGGTTCGCAGCCCTTGCTTCCCTGCGATCCGTGGAAGTGACCGCGCGTCCGCCGGAATCTCGCCCAGCCCGCCACGCCCCTCGCGGCGATGCCCGCCACACCCCTCGTTACCAAGCTCCAGCTTGGTAACGCCACTGCCCCAGAAGCTCCAGCTTCCCCCCGCCCGCCCACGAGGCCAGAGCCTCGCCCGCCAGACCCGTGCCCAAGCAGGAGCTTGGGCACGAGGGAATGGCGCAGATCATTGCTCCCAGTTCCCGATGTCATCGTCGCTGGGAATCCCGTCCTGACCGAGGGACCAGATGTCGAAGCTGTCGGGGTTGTGGACGCCGGGCTGGCGGTATTGGTATTCCCGCAACCACCCGTCCGTAAGCTGCTTTTTTAGATAGGGATTCCAGCGCTTCGGCAGCGGCTCGACGGTCGGCTCGTGAACTAAGGCGTCGAGGCCCTGCTCAGTGTTGGGGAACATTCCCGCATTCATTTTATAGGCCTGCAGACCAGGCGTAAGCGTGCTGATGTCCCGTCTTACCCGCTGTTCCTTAGTTGTTACGAAAGACCCGCTATCGATGTACCAGAATACTCCCGCGAGAACGCCGGTGATCCCCAGTGCAACCAGAGTAAAGTGGAAGAATGGCTTCATGTTTCCCTCTGACAACGACGAAAGGCGCGTGTTCGATCACGGCGCGGAGCCATCCTCCCCGACGACCGATTACGAAATCCCCGCCGCGCACAGCTCGGCGTATTTCCCGCCCCGCGCGAGGAGTTCCTCATGCGTCCCGGATTCGGCGACCTGGCCGTCTTCCAGAACATAGATGCGGTCGGCCTCGCGGACGGTGGTGAGGCGGTGGGCGATGACGAAGCTGGTGCGGTCGCGGCGGAGGTTGCGGAGGGCGTCCTGGATTAATCGCTCGGTCTCGTTGTCGACGGCGCTGGTGGCCTCGTCGAGGAGCAGGATCGGCGGGTTCTTGAGAAGGGCGCGGGCGATGGAAATCCGCTGGCGCTCGCCGCCGCTGAGGCGCGTGCCGCGTTCGCCGGTCACGGTGTCGATGCCCTCGGGCAGGGCGCGGACGAAGTCCTCGGCATTCGCGGCGCGGAGGGCGGCCCAGAGTGCGTCCTCGGTGGCGTCGCGGCGGGCGAGGAGGAGGTTGTCGCGGAGGCTGGCGTTGAAGAGGAAGCTCTCCTGCGTGACGTAGCCGATGCGGTCGCGCAGCCATTCCTTCGAGAGGGTGCGCGCGTCGGTGCCGTCAATGGTGATGCGGCCTTCCCCGCATTCGTAGAAGCGCGCGAGGAGGTTGAAGAGCGTCGTCTTCCCCGCGCCGGTGTGGCCGACGAGGGCGATGGTCTGGCCGGGCTGCGCCTCCAGGTTGACGCCCCGGACGACGGGCGATTTCTCCTCGTAGGAGAAGGCGACGTTCTCGAAACGCACCTCCCCGCGCAGGACGGCGGGACGTTTACCCTCGACGAGATGCGTCTCGTCCGCGAGGTCGAGGATGGAGAAGACGCGCTTCCCCGAAACCATACCGCCGACGAACATCTGCGCGAGCGAGCTGATGCGCGAAATGGGATCGTAGAGGTAGCCCCAGGCGAAGAGGAAGGCCCCGACGACGCCGAGGGTGAGGTCACCGGTGATGATCCAGTAACTCGCCGCTCCGAGCATGCAGACGATGCCGGATTCCGCGATGAGCGAGACGGCGGGCCAGGTCAGCGCGTTCGCCTTCGCGACCGACATCTGCGCCTTGTGCACATCGCCGCTGCTGGCCTCGAAGCGCCGCAGTTCCTCGGGCTCGACAGTGTAGGCCTTGATCTGCCGGATGCCGGCGATGTTGTCGTGGAGGAGGGAGTTGAGCGCGCTTGAGGCCTCGCTCGCCGCCCGGTAACGGGCCTCGTTCCGGCGCGAGTAGATCCACGTCGCAAGCCCGACGAGCGGCATCGGCGCGAGGGTGATCAGGGTGAGCCCGACGTGCTGGTAAAGCATGTAGCCGAGCACGATGCCGAATTGCAGGATGCCGCTCAGACCCTGGTCGATGCCCTCGATGATGACCTTTTCCATCGCCGGGACGTCGCTGGCGACGCGGGTCATGATGTCGCCCGTCGGCTGCTTGTCGAACCACCGCACGGGCAGCCGCTGGATCTTGTCGTAGAGCGCGCGCCGGAGGTCGTGGACGATGCGCTGCTCGAAGGCATTGTTCGAGAGCGTGCGCAGGGTGAAGATCAGTTGCCGCAAGGCGATGGCCCCGACCGCGATCAGCGCCGTCGGCAGGATCGCCTTGATGTTCCCGTCCGGAATGATCTCGTCGATGAACTTCTTCGTCATCGCCGGCAGCACCAGCACGAGCAAGGTGCCGGACACTGCCAGCACCAGCGCGAGCGCCGCCCGCCACGGATAATGGCCGACGTAAGAGAAAATGCGCCAGAGAGTCTTCACGCGGCCAAGCTTACGCTGAGGAGGAAGCCTGTCCATTGCCCAGACGAAGTCTCTCTCCGACACAGCTGAAATTCCGCCGGGAATCGACGCGACCTTCGATAATCTCGTGTCTTTATCCGAAAGCGTTACTGGGTCGAAATCACCGGCGTCCGCTCTAAAAACGGCGGGAAACGCGTCCTTGAGTTCCGTGACCTTTGGCACCCCCTCTTTCCTTTTGCGGATCGCGCGATCGGTGGGAAATTCCCGGTCTTATGCTCCGTAGAATCCTCCCCCTCCTCGTTTCCTCGTTTGTCGCGCTGTTGCCCACCACCGGTTCCAGTGCCGAGGGAATGGCCGAGACGCACGTCATTTTCATCAGCTCCGACGGAAACCGATCCGACGCCATCACGACGCTGGGACCGGAAAAAGCTCCGAATTTCCACCGAATCCGCGCGGAAGGTGCCTTCACCGACAACGCCCGAACCGACTACACCTACACCATCACGCTCCCCAACCACACCGGCATGATCACCGGACGGGGAGTGGTAGGAAAGGAAGGGCACGAATGGATCATCAACGAAGATCCGAAACTGGGCCAGAACCTCCATCGGAACAAAAGGGAATATATCCCCAGCATGTTCGATGTTGCCCATGACAACGGCCTGAGCACCGCCCTTTACGCGAGCAAGACGAAATTCTCCCTCTACCGCGACAGCTTCGACGAGCGTTGGGGCACTCCCGACGTCACCGGCGCGGACAACGGGAAGAACAAGATCGACACTTTCCTCATCGACGAGACGACGGACACGCTCGTGGACGCGCTGCTCGCGCAACTCCGCGAGGCCCCCGCGCGCCTCACCATGGCACACCTTCGCGATCCCGATACCGCAGGCCATGCCGAAGGATGGGATCTCGACGGCGATACCCCTTACCTTCGTGCCGTCCAGCATGTTGATTCTCTTCTCGGACGCATCCTCGACGAGGTGGAGACGAATCCGAAACTGAAGGGCAATACCTGGATCATCCTCACCGCCGACCACGGCGGCTGGATCGACACCAAGGGGCACGGCGAGGCCCATGAGAAGGACAATTTCACCATTCCCTTCTACGTCTGGGGCCCCGGAGTGCCCGCCGGTGCCGACCTCTATGACTTGAACCCGGCAAGTCGCTCGGATCCCGGCGAAGACCGTCCGGATTACAGGGAAGCCGTCCAGCCCATCCGCAACGCCGACGCCGGCAACCTCATCCTCTCGCTCCTTGGGTTGCCCCCCATTCCCGGATCGACGGTCAACGCCAAGCAGGATCTCTCCGTGCAACGGGATACGCCCGCCAAAACGGGCTAGGGGAAGCAACCCCGCATTGGAAGGCCAAGCGCTTCCGCCCTACGCCGACATTGAAATGGTTGGACAGAACCATTATCCTCAGGGGACATGCCTGCCTTCGGACATCTGCTGAAACGCTCCCGCTTTCGCCCGCCTCCTGCCAGCGTGCTCCTATGTTTTCTGGCGGTTTCTCCCCTCGAGGCCCAGCAGAAGACGAGTGCCGTTTCCTTCGACAAGCATATCATCCCCCTGATGGAGAAATACTGCTACGACTGCCATGGCGATGGCGTGAGCAAGGGCGATCTCACTCTGGACACCTTTACGACCGAGGGCGAGGTGCTGAAGGACCGCGCGCTTTGGGATACGGTGATGTATCAGGTGGACAACTTCGTCATGCCCCCTTCAAAGGAGAAGACGCAACCAACGGTGGAGGAACGCGCCCTCATCAGCCATTATCTCGACAATCTTCTCTACTACACCGACTGCTCGAATCCCGATCCCGGCCGGGTCACCATCCGCCGGCTGAACCGCAGCGAATACAACAATACGATCCGTGACCTCATCGGACTCGACCTTCGTCCCGCGGATGACTTTCCCGAAGACGACTCGGGCTACGGCTTTGACAACATCGGGGACGTCCTCTCGCTCCCGCCGGTACTGATGGAGCGTTATCTGATTGCCGCCGACAAAGCGCTCGACAGCGCCATCGTGACGGGCCCTCCGGTGGCGGTGACGCGGAAATTCACGCCCAGCCTGCTCAAGGGCGGCCAGCGCAAGAGTGCCAAGGAACGCCTTCTGAAGGGTTCGGAGGAAATCTCTATCGAGCACAAGGCCGCGTTCGGAGGCGGGTATGTCTTCAACGTCCATGCACGCACCGAGAACGCGGGAACCCGCGGCGTGCCGGTCGTTTTGAAGATCGACGGAAAGGCAGTGCACAGCGATGTGGTGCGCGGCGGCACGGGATCGGAATTCGCAGGCAAGGCCACTCTCGAACCCGGAAAACACACGTTCTCGGTCACGAGCGAGGCAGGCGGCGAACTCGTCATCGCTTACTTTCTCGTCAAGGGCCCCTACAACGCGGAAGAGGTCGAACTGCCCCCGAGCCACAAGCGCATCTTCATCACCGACGATCGTGATCGGCCGGCCGCCGCGCGCATCATAAGGAACTTCGCCAACCGCGCGTTCCGCCGACCGGTGCAGACCGGGGAAGTGAATCGGCTCCTCCAGTTCTTCGATGAGGCAATGGGAAACAAGGAGACCTTCGAGACCGCGATCAAGGTCACACTCAAGGCGGTCATGGTCTCTCCCCACTTTCTCTTCCGCATGGAATGGCAACCGAACCCGAACGACCCCGCGTCCATCTTCGACGTTACGGAATACGCTCTCGCGACCCGACTCTCCTACTTCCTCTGGAGCTCGATGCCGGACGACGAACTGCTTTCGCTCGCTTTCAAGAAACAGCTGCGCAGCAACCTCACCAAGCAGGTCAAACGCATGCTCGCCGACCCCAAGGCCTCCGCCCTCGCCGAGAACTTCGGCGGCCAGTGGCTGGAGATCCGGAACATGCGACTTGTCATGCCGGACAAGCAGCGTTTTCCCGACTTCAACGACGCTCTCCGCGCCTCGATGCTGGGCGAGACCGTGCGTCTTTTCCACCACATCCAGACCGAGAACAAGAGCGTCCTCGATTTCCTCACCGCCGACTACACCTTTGTGGATGGACGCCTCGCGAAACTCTACGGCATCCCCGCCGTGACCGGCGACGCCTTTCAGAAAGTCTCGCTCAAGAACACCCCCCGCCGCGGCGTCCTCACCCACGCCAGCGTCCTCACCGTGAGCTCCGAACCCACGCGAACCTCGCCGGTGAAACGTGGAAAGTGGGTTCTCGAGAATCTCCTTGGCACCCCACCACCCCCACCGCCCCCCAACGTCCCGCCGCTCGACGAAAGCGATGACGAGTTGAAAGGCAGCCTCCGTGAACGCCTCGAACAGCACCGCGAAAACCCGGCGTGCTATTCCTGCCACAACCTGATGGACCCCATCGGTTTCGGCCTTGAGAACTTCGATGCGATCGGAGCATGGCGCACCCGCGACGGCAGCCATCCCGTCGAGGCCCTGGGCATTCTTAACAGCGGAGAGAAATTCACCGGCTCGCTCGAGTTGAACAAGATCATCCTCGATACGAAAAAGGAACGCTTCGTCGAGTGTCTCATCCGGAAGATGCTCACTTACGCGCTCGGTCGCGGCCTCGAATACTACGACAAATGCGCCGTGGAGGACATCCGCAAGCGCCTTGAGAAGGAAAACCACGCCTTCGAGGCCCTTGTCATGGGCATCGTCGAGAGCACCCCTTTCCAGAAACGGCGCGGCGACGGATTCGTCGAGAAGGCGAATTAGCGCACCAGTCCGCAAAGGCTGGACACGACACTGACGAGTTGGTCGACACGGAAGGGCTTGGCGAGGACGCCGCAGAAACCGTGATCCATGTAATTCGTGAGCACCGCGTCCTCCACAAAGCCGGTGGTCACCACCGCGCGGATTTTCGGGTTATCCTCGCGGAGAAGTCCGAGTGTCTCGCGCCCCCCAAGCCCTCCACGAATTTCAAGATCGAGTAACAGGAGGTCGAAGGGTTTGCCAAAATCCTCGGAGCGCTTGTAGACCTTGATCGCCTCCTCGCCGGTGGCTGCGCCGTAAACCTCGAAACCCTGGGAGCCCAGCGCACGCTCGACCATGAGGCGGATTTCGGGCTCGTCGTCAAGGAAGAGGATGCGCTTGCCAGCCCCGCGGCCGACAGGATTTCCCGAACCATCAACGACACAGTTTCCAGGCCGCACCGAAGTGGGCGCGCTCGCAACCGGAAGATAGAATTCGAAAATGCCACCCTTTGCCATTCCTTCCGCGATCTCGACGACGATCTCGCCGCCATGGGAGCGGATGATCGAACGCACGCGGGCGAGACCGAGGCCACGTCCACACTTTGCCGTCGTGAAGTAGGGCTCGAAGACACGCTCCCTATCCGCCTCGCGAACGCCGGGCCCGTCGTCACGGAACGTCACCTTGATATACTCGCCCATTTTCATCCCCGTGTGGGGAGGATCAGCGCCGATGCGAACCTGCCGGCACTCGATGCGAAGCTTGCCCGCCGGTGCGTCCGGGAGCATCGCATGGACAGCATTGTCTGTCAGTTGCTCGATAACGTAGCGCAGATGCGCCTCGTCTCCGGCCACCGCTTCGACCGCTTCGTTTATGCGGAAGATCGGACGCAATTTCCCTTTTCCGTAGAGGCGGAACTGCACCGTCTTCTCGATGAGGTTCCGCAGATTGACCGCCTTCGGCACGAAGTTTCCCGGACGCCCCGACACCCCGACCAGTTCCGCCGCGAGCTGGCGCACCCGATCACACGCCGTTCGCGCGCTTCCGAGTAATTCCTGGGTATCCCGTCCCCCTCCCGGCTGCATCTCAAGCAGTTCCAGATTCCCGCTTATGGAGGTCACCAGATCGTTCACGTCCCGGGCCATTCCCTCGCCCAAGCGACGGAGGGCATCAGTCTTCGAGTCAACATCCGTCTGACGCCCTCCCGCCTCGCGGTCGGTCACATCCCTGCAGGTCAGCATGAGCGCGAATCCCCGATCCCAGGGAATCGAAGTCATGGCAAGATCGAGCTTCTTCCTCGTTCCGTCGGGGCAGCGGAATGGCACGCACCCGACCGAACTCGCGTTCTTCAGGAAGCTGCCGAAGGTCGAGAGCCCGTCTCCGGTGAAAAGCTCGGGGAAGACCAACGAGAGGTATTTCCCGAGAAGGCCCCGCCCCTCGTAGCCCAGAATCGCCTTCACGGCGCGATTGACCCCTATGATCTTTCCCTCACGGTTCTTCAGGACGAGGATCGCGTCGGGAGCCTCCATGAAAATACTCTCGAAGCGGGCATGGTTCTTCCGGAGCAGAGCTTCGCCGCGGTCTCGCTGCGTCAGGCGTTTCCGCTGGGCCTCCATCACGGCGAGACGTGTCCCCAATTCCTCAGGCCCAATCGGCTTCGCAAGACAGTCGTCCGCTCCCGCAGCCAACATCGCGAGTGCCTCGTCCGGCTTGCCGGTCTGAAGCAGCACGAGCACGTGGGCCTCCGGACACGCCGAGCTTGCCCTCAGCCAACGCAGGAATTCCGTGCAGTCCATTCCGTAAAGCCCGCTGTCCACAACCACCGCATCGAAGGTGTTGACCTCGCAGAGATTGACCGCTTCCCGGGAGGACGGGCAAGTCACCACATCGAACCCTCGTTCCCCTGCCCCCGCCGCGATGGAGTCGCGCGCGTCCCCCTCCCATTCAATCACCAGCAGGCGCGGAAGCTCTATTCCCATCGTGGGGGACACAAGGCGTGCCGATGCAAGGACGTTTTCCGAGGATGGGGTAATCACTGGTGGGGAATTGAGAGACGGATCAGATGGAAAGGAATCCCCTTCGGAGGCCCCTCGCTGCTGCGGTAAAAAGGTCAGAAATCCCGATATCCCGGAAACGTCGATCAACGTCACTCCCGAACTTTTAAAAACTTTCGCCCCGATTCGGATTCTCGCAAGCACTGAAAGTGGTTCTTCCCGTAATTTCTCTCCTCAATGCCCCGCAATTTCGCCCTCTTCATCCAGCCCCATCTCAGTCAGGTTTCAAAATTTACATAATAATTATAATTTCCATAAAAATTGTTGAGTTCTGTTTTTCTTAAGTGTATTCTTCCCATGGCTAACCCTTCGCAACATTCCGATGAGAGGAACACGTGGAAGAATGCCAGTCATGCCATGTCCGATTTGGAAAGCACCCCCCCCCCCAAGACCAAAGAGGTTGGGCTCACAGACGATGGTTCATCGCAGGATCCGCCATCGCTTGCTGCGAGGATCACCGCGCTGGAGCACGCCCTCGCAGCCGAGAAGGCGCGGCGTCATGTCGATCTCGAACGGGAGAACCACGAACGTCAGCGTCAATTCTCGCTTCTCCTGGAGGAAATGACTAAGGCAATTGCGAAGATGGAACGTCGGGATCTCGAACTGGAGAAAGGGCTCCGGGCCGAACTTACCCGCCAGAATCGCTTCATCTACGAGGAGTTCCAGACGCGTGTCGCCCGGCTCAACTCCTCGATTGAGGCCGAAAGCCTCTCCATCCGCGGCCAGACCGTCGACCGCGATGATGTCAGGAATCTCGTAATGTCACTTCTGAGGGAATCCGCACAGCCCGAATCTTCCGCGCACACCTTGCTTCGTTGAGACTCACCGCAACTTCCCATGAGCTTCTTCCGCACCGCCACATTGCTTACCGCCATTCTGGTGGCGGCTCTGTATGGCGTGCAGTTCGCGCTCAATTCGAACGTGACCAAGTATGCGGAGCCGATCACCGAGCTTCTCGATCCCCAAAGCGACGAGGGGTACGCGACGTGGGAAGGTCGCGTCCAGCGCCTCCATCGCATCGTTTTCCTGCTCCATGACGCCGAGACTGATCTCGTCGATGTCGGGACAGTCCTCGATAAGGCTCTATCCTCCTACGATTACTCCTCGGAATACGCCCCGATGCTCCGAAAGTCCCTCATCGAGAACGTGCGCATCGGCCAACTGAATGGCCTTTTCACGGAGGGCAACCGCGAGAGGATTTCCCGGGGATTGCCCCCGACCATTACCGAAGGCGCCTTTACGGGGGAGTCGATGGACGCTCAGTCCGTCATCCCCACTCACCTCGCCCCGGAAATCGGAATGAACTTCGCCAACCTTCTCTACACGCCCCACACCACCGCTTTTTCCAATCAAACCGCGACCCCGCAGAAAGCAGAGCGGGCAAAGGAATTCTACACCGCTTCCATTATCAGCCGCGATACGTTGCAATACATCATACGCTCCATCGGTTCGACGGAAAACATTTCGGACCTATAGAGATCTCGGAGGAAGAATTTTCTTGCCCTTAACAAATCCGGGCCGCGTGCTATAATGCGCGCAATGCGAGGGGATACCACTTCTTCCGGGCCCGGGGCGATGATGCACACCGGCCTATTTCTCATGCGCGCCATTGCCGGGGCGAGCATGATCTCCCATCATGCCTGGGCGATGGTCTACTCAGGGTGGCTCCATTTCTGGCGGGGCGACGAGTGGCTCCTCGTCACGGCCGCCTCTAAGCTGGATCTTCCCCAACCGCTCGTTTTCGCCCTCGTTTTCTCCTCCCTCCTTTTTGTCGGCTCCCTCTTTCTCATCGCCGGACTTCTCGGGCGCCTCACGCCGGCCGCCCTGCTTCTCGGCAGTCTCGCAATCCTTTACATTGCCTTTTCCAAAGGAATCACCGAATACATCGAGCCTGCCATCGTTTACTCCGCGATTTACGTCGGCCTCGCGGCCACGGGTCCCGGAGCGCTTTGCCTAGACCGGCTTTTCGTCCGGAGTCCCCGCCAACTGCCCTCCAGCCTCCAGGACATCGTTTGAGATTTCCCGCTTGCTACTTGTCCCCTGCTACCTGCTATTTTCCCCTTCTTATGTCATTCGAAAACCTTGGACTCTCCGACGCCGTCATGGAAGGCGTCCATCGCGCCGGTTACACGGAGCCCACTCCCATCCAGGCCCAGGCCATTCCCATCGTCATGGAAGGCCTCGATGTCATCGGGGCCTCCCAGACCGGAACCGGAAAGACGGCCGCCTTTGCCCTCCCCCTCCTCACCCGCCTGGGCGGCCCGGGCAAACTGCGCTGCCTCATTCTTGAGCCCGTCCGGGAGCTCGCGGCGCAGGTCGAAGACACGATCGCCGAATTCAGCAAGGGCACCGGCCTCCGCACCCTCCTCATGCACGGAGGTGTCGGCTATGGCCACCAGCTCGACGCCTTGAACGAAGGCGTTGACATCCTCATCGCCACTCCCGGCCGCCTCCTAGACCACATGGGCCGCGGCACGGTCAAACTCGACAACATCGAGATCCTCGTCCTCGACGAGGTCGACCGCATGCTCGACATGGGCTTCCTGCCCGATGTGCGCAAAATCGTCGGCAAGTGCCCGGATAACCGGCAGACCCTCTTTTTCTCGGCAACCATGCCCCCCGCCATCGATTCGCTGGCGAAGTGGGCCCTCCGCGAACCCCGCGAGATCGAGATCGGCCAGCGCCGCGGCGTCGCGGAGACCGTCAGCCACGCCTTCTACCCGGTGGCGACCAAGCAGCGCACCGAACTCCTCCTCGCCATCCTCAAGGAGACGGACTTCAAGAGTGTCATGATCTTCACCCGGACGAAGCGCGACGCCGACATGCTCGCCTCCACCGTCAAACGCGACGGAGCCGACTACCGCATCACCGTCATGCACTCGGACATCAAGCAGAGCGACCGCGCCAAGGCCCTCAAGGGCTTCCGCGACGGCGACTTCGATGTCATCATCGCGACGGACCTCGCCGCCCGCGGCCTCGACATCAGCGGCGTCACCCACGTCATCAACTTCTCCGTGCCCGAGAACGCCGAGGACTACGTCCACCGCATCGGTCGCACCGGACGCGCCAAGCAGGAAGGAGACGCCTTCACCATCCTTTCCGCCGAGGAACTTTCGTTTGCCACCGCCGTCGAACGCTTCATCGGCCAGAAGGTCGAGCGCCGCAAACTCGAAGGCTTTCCCTACGTCTACACGACCCTCCTCGACGACGATGCGCCCAGCGCCGAGAAGCTCGCCCGCGTCTTCAACCGCCGTCCCGCACCGAAGCGCCTCCGCCGGAAGCGGTAGCCGTCGCGCTCGCTTTCCATGGCCGCCGCGAAGGCATCCCCCGCCCCCGTCGGCATCCGCATCCTCGCCGTCGACCCCGCCCTGCGGAAGACCGGCTACGCGGTGATGGAGAAAACCGGTAGCACTATCCGTGCCCTCGCCTTCGGCACCATCATCAACGCGCCGAAGCTCCTCCAGTCGAGCTGCCTCGTCGCCACCCGTGAGGCTCTCGATGCCGTCATCCGCAAGCACCACCCCGAAGCCTGCGCCGTCGAAGGCATCATCTTCGTGCAGAGCTACAAGACGGCCATCACCATGGGCGCCGCTCGTGGCGCCGCTCTCATCGCCGCCGCCGAACACGGCCTTCCCATCCACGAATACGCCCCGCTCCGCGTGAAACAGGCCGTCGTCGGTCGCGGAGCCGCCGACAAGCAGCAGGTCGCCTTCATGATGCGCGCCCTCCTCGGCCTGACGGAAACCCCCGATCCCGATGCCGCCGACGCCCTCGCCATCGGCATGACCCACTTTCAGGCCACCGACCCCGCCCGCGCCGCCCTCGCCGGCGAAGGCGCCCGCGTCTGAAAATGAGCGGTGCCCACAGCCTCGCCACCCGCTGGCTCGGGCGCATTCCTTACGAGGAAGCCCTCGCGCTCCAGCAGGAACTCGTCACCCAACGCCGGGCCGACGCCATCGGGGACACCCTCCTCCTCCTCGAACACGAGCCCGTCTACACCATCGGCCGCACCCGCGACCAATCCAGCCTCGGTGCCACCGCCCACCTCCCGCACCCCGTCGTCGAGATCAACCGCGGCGGCCAGGCCACCTACCACGGCCCCGGCCAGCTCGTCGCCTACCCGATCCTCGATCTCGCCCTCTACGGCAAGGACCTCCACGCCTACCTCCGCACTCTCGAGGAGTCCATCATCCGCACCCTCGCCGACTTCGGCGTCACCGCGGGACGCCGCGACGGCATGACCGGCGTCTGGATCGGCCCCCGCAAAATCGCCTCCCTCGGCGTCGGCGTCCAGAATTGGGTCTCCATGCACGGACTCGCCCTCAACGTCACTCCCGAGTCCCTCCCCCCCTTCCAATTCATCACCCCCTGCGGCATCG
>JAHEDC010000148.1 GCA_024641425.1 Verrucomicrobiales bacterium
CCACCGGGCCATAAGTCGCGCCATTCCCTGAGAATAGAATTTACAGTCGTGTCGATGACTGTTACTATGAACACTTTACCGCGTCCATTCAACTCCCAACTTACTCCTTCGCTTCTACTTACCTTTTATATCCGCTGATATTTTAGTTCAACAGTCTAATTCGTTGAGGTGGCGGGTGATATTTCTTCTGTCGGAAATCCGGGCGGATTTTCTCGTGGTTGCTGTGCCATACTCATCATGAGGGGATTATACAGCTTGGCGATGGGTTAGAAAGGGCGATTTTTGATTTGGATCAGTTGATGGTCTGGAAGTGAGGCACAATCTGATAGTACTGCTACGTAGAGTTGTATTTTATAGGTTTCCTGATATTCCTAATTATCGAAATCAAGATTTTTTGCGGGCCAACGGGCAGGGGACAGGCATTTTTTTGGAGCGCATAAGAACAGAACGCAAAACCACCCTTCGGAGGTCTGCGATGGGCGGAGGATCTGCAGGCGGCGGGGCATTTGAACGAGAACGAGCAGGGGAAGGCGGCGTTCGGGTTTTTGGCCGTGGCGTGACGCGGCGCTGGCGAAATGCGCTGAGGGCTTCGCGGGCCTTCGAGCTCAGTGCGCGGCCATCGCCTTGGCTCCGGGCTTCCCGACCGCCGCGGCCGCAACGTGCGAAGGGGCCATGAGGCCCGCTTTCCGTCGGAGGATCCGCTGGGAGCACGATGCTTCCAGGAGGTGGTCTGAGGCTACTTCCTGGTTTTGAACAGGTGTTCGATATCGCGGGAGTTGAGGAGGAGGTGTTCGCCGGGGGCGAGGTTGGGCGCGGTGAGGTGACCGATGCGGACGCGTTCGAGGGTCTTCACCTTGTAGCCGACAGTCTCGAACATCGAGCGGATCTGGCGCTTGAGCCCCTGGGTGAGGACGAGAGTCAGTTTCCGGCCGGTTGTATCGCCTTCGATGGACACGACGCGCGCGAGGCCCTCGGGTAACTTGATTCCCTCCAGAAACTGTCGGCGGAGGTTGAAGTCGAAAGGGCGGTCGATGGTGACGAGGTATTCCTTTTCGACCTTGTTCCTCGGGAGCGTGAGGCGGTGCGAGAGATCGCCGGAATTCGTCATGACGAGCAAGCCCTGGCTCTCCAAATCGAGGCGACCGGCGTGGTGGAGGTTCCGATTGCGCAGTTTGATTGGCAACAGATCGTAGATGGTCGGGCGCCGTTCGGGATCGGAAGTCGTGCAGAGGAAGCCGGGGGGCTTGTTGAGCAGGATCGTCGTCTCGTCCCTGGCGGTCAGAAGGCGCGAGCCGTAGTGGACGGTGTCACCTGGCATGACCTTGGTGGCAAGGTTCACGCAAATCTCGTTATTGACGGTGATCGCGCCGGTGGCGATCAATTCCTCGCAGGCGCGACGGGACCCGAGGCCGCATTGGGCGAGGAAGCGGTTGATGCGAATGCCGGAAGCGTCCGGCTTGGGAGGTGGGGCCACGGAAGGGGAGGCGGCGCGGGGCCTAATCCTCGGGCTTGGTCTTAGGAAGACCGACCGGGCTGCGACCGTCCTTCCACTCGCCGCGCTTCCTGAGAAGCTTGACGCGCTCGAAGCGCTTCAGGACACTGCGCTTGGTGCCGATGGAAGTTCCTGAACTTTTCAGACTGCGGTGCTGGGACATCGTGGGTAAGGTGCTGGAAGGGTGTGGTTGGCTGGCGTTAGCGAGGGAGCTGGGCCGCGAAGCCGCCGGGTTGACCGGAGCGCGGACTCTATCCGGTGCGTCTCCTCATTGCAAATGGAAAATCCGAAGGGAATCCGTCGCCAAAGCGGAGGGGGAAAAGCGAGGGTTCAGATCATGCCGAGCTTCATTTTCCCTTCCTCGGTGATCATGTCCTGGGTCCACGGCGGATCCCAGACGAGTTCGACCTTGGCTTCCTCGATACCGTTGATGGTCATGATCTTGCTTTGGGCGTCGGCGGCGATGGTCGGCCCCATGCCGCAACCGGGGGCGGTGAGGGTCATTTTGACCTGCACGGTGCGGGCCGGAGGATCTCCGGAGATCTCGCAGTCATAGACGAGGCCGAGATCGACGATGTTGACGGGAATTTCCGGGTCGAATACGGTGTGGAGCTGTTCCCAGACCGCGGCCTTCACATCGTCGTCGGTGGCGGCTTGCCCGGAATTGACGGCGGCGGTGGCAGGGCTGGTTTCCTCGGCCTTCTTGATACCGAGGGCATCGGAGTCCTTTTCGGGAATGCGGGCGAGGCCGGCGTCGGTGGCGACGGTGTAAGTACCGCCGAGCGACTGCGTGATGATGACGCGCGTGCCTTCCGGCAGCACGATGGTGTCGCCGCTGGGGATCTGGATCGCCTCGATCTGGCGTTGGAGAATGATTTCTTCGTGGGACACGGGTTGGTTATTAGGAATTGGTTATTGGTTCATTGGAAGGGGGATCGAGGATGACCTTGAGCTTGCCGGCTTGTTTGGGGGCGGAGCCGAAGCTGTGGATGAGGTTTCCGGGATCGGGCCCGGGCGCCTTCGCAGGGGCGAGTGCTTCCTTTTCCTCGGCTTCGAGGGCGGAACGGAGGGCGCCTTCGACCATTTGGCCGCAGTGGATCTTCATGGGCGGGAGCGGCCCGAGATCCTCGGCGAGTTCCGTCGAAGAGAGGGACTTCGCCTCGTCCACGGTCTTGCCTCGGAGCATTTCGGTGGCGACGCTGGCCACGGCGATGGCGGTCTGGCAGCCGAAACTCTGGAAGGAAGCCCGGTCGATGATTTTCCTGCCGTCCTTCTCGCCGAATTTGATCCACATTCGCAGCATGTCGCCGCAGTCGGGATTGCCGACCATCCCCACGGCGTCCGCATCCGCCATTTCCCCCATGTTCCGGGGGTTGGCGATCGCCTGCTGGATTTTCTCTTCGGTGTTCATGGGAAGTAAGAATGATGAAATAAGAATGATGAGGTGAAATTGAGTGGGAGATGGAGACGATCGAATTCTTCCTTCTTACTTCATCATTCTTACTTTTCACTTACATTTCAAACTCGACCTTGTAGCGCGGGAGGGAGGGGTCGGCTTCGCGGGAGTAGGCGTCGATGCCGCCGGCGAGGGCCTTTACGTTATGAAAGCCGTGGCCGATGAAATAGGCGGCGGCGTCGAGGGCGCGGGTGCCGGTGTGGTCGTAGAGAACGATTTGGCTGTCCTTGGGCCAGGTGCCGAATATTTCCTGCTGGAATTCCTGGGAAAAGAGTTTTGCGCCGGGGATCTTCACGGCCTCGAATTCCTCGCGGGTGCGGAGATCGACGAGAGTGGCGGGGGGATCGGCCTCGACGAGCGTCCGCACCTCGGTGGGGCTGAGCTGCATGCGGAGGTCATTCTCATGGCTCGCTGTAAGGTGGGCGACGGCTTCTTCGACCGGGATGCCCTCGTTGCGCGCGCAAACCTCGGCGAGGGTTTCGGTCGGCTCGAAGCCGCAGCTCTGGCAGCCGCCGATGTGGTAGCGGGAGAAGAGGGCACGCCTGGCACCGGGAATGAGGGCGCTCAGCTCCTCCATCGTGATCTCTCCCGAGAGTAGGGGCGCCGGGGCTGTGGTGGTCGGTTGCATGGACGAATCAAGGTGGCGAAATGTCGCCGGGTGGGTTACATAGTTCAGCCCCGAGAGAGGGTCAACCGGGAAGATATTCCCCGAAATCCTCCGGCATCACGCGCGCCCCATGTCTGACAAGGATCCTAAAATCTACCTCCTGCCGAACCTCATGACGGCGGGAAACCTCTTCTGCGGTTTCATCGCCATCCTGAGCGTCTTCGAGGCGATGCGTCTGGGCGGCATTGAGAACCTCGAGGAGTCGAAGCGCTACTTCGAGCGCGCCATCGCCCTCATCCTCGGGGCGTGCATCTTCGACGTGCTCGACGGCCGCCTCGCGCGACTCGGCGGGCAGGAATCGGCCTTCGGGCGGGAATTCGACTCCATCGCCGATACGGTTTCCTTCGGCGTGGCCCCGGCGTTGCTCGTGATGAGCGCGGTACTGAACCAGTTCAACAACTCGCTCGGCTGGACGGTCGCCTTCTTCTACCTCCTTTGCGGGGGAATGCGCCTGGCCCGCTTCAATTGCCTCGCCGCCGAGGACAGCCATACCTCGTCGCAACACTTCAAGGGAATTCCCATTCCCGCCGCCGCCGGTTTGATTTCCTCGGTGACATGGTTCGTGATCTGGATGGGGGAGAACGCAAAGGATCTCGACCGGTACCGCTATTTCTTCCTCGTGCTCATGGTGGCGCTGTCGTTCCTGATGTTCAGCAGCCTGAAATACCCGAGCTTCAAGAGTGTGTCGTGGAAGACGAAGCGTTCGATGCCGGGAGTGGTCGGTCTCGTCCTCCTGCTCGTCGTTACGGTGATCAACTACCAATGGATGCCGGCCCTCCTCTTCGTGCTCTATCTCGTCTACGGCTTGGTGCGGCCGTGGGTGTCTCGGCGCTGGCGTCAGGGGATTGAGGAAGAACTCCTCTTCCTCGACGAGACCGAAGTGGCGGCAGAAGAAGCTGAGGAAGACAAGGAAGAGACCCAATCCCCCGCTTGAGGGCTGAATCCTGAGATCGGGGACAATGGGTGATTTCTACCAGCATCCGGGCGTGGTGACCTTCCATCGCCTCGCGGGTTTTCCGCTGGCCGAGCGCGAACGCGCTCTGTCGGTCGAGGCGGGACGTAGGCGGTTGATGCTTGTAGTGCCGGCCTTGTTCTCGGAACTCGGGGAACCGGCATTCGCGGGCATCATCGATCTGCTTCGCGACCATCCTTTCGCGTGCCCCATCGTGGTCAGCATGAACCGGATGGACGCCGACGGCTTTGCGCAGGCCCGGTCGTTCCTGTCCGGACTCGGGGAGGAGCACCGTGTTCTCTGGAATGACGGGCCTCTCCTGATGGCCGTTCGAAGGGAGGTGGAAAAGGCCGGGCATGGGCCCATTCCGGATGGGAAGGGAACGAATGTCTGGATGGCTCTCGGATATGCCCTCGCTCGGGGCGATATCGCCGCGGTGGCGGCGCACGACGCGGACATTCTCAGCTATCGCCGTGATTTGCTGGCTCGGCTCTGCACGCCGCTGCTCGATCCGGAGATGGACTACGTTTTCGCGAAAGGCTATTACGCGCGCGTGGGTGATCGCATGTATGGGCGCGTCACCCGCCTCCTGGTTCTCCCCCTTGTGCGGGCGCTTAGGGATACCCTCGGTCCGATTCCCTTGGTTGAGTTCCTCGATGCCTTCCGGTATCCGCTGGCGGGGGAGTTCGCACTTTCCGTCGAGGTCGCGGGAGAGTTGCGATTGCCAGGGCACTGGGGTTTGGAGACCGCAATGCTCTGCGAGGTCTTCCGGCACGCGCCATCAGGACGCGTCTGCCAGATCGGACTGGGGAGTGGTTTCGAGCACCGGCATCGCACGCTCGATTCCCTCGGTGGCGAAGATGCCCTTGCCGGAATGGCACGGGATATTATTCGGACCCTCTACACGGCGATCCAGGAGGAAGGCGTCGTGCTCGCGGGCCCCATCCTGGGGACGATCAGGGAGGCCTTTCGCCGTGAAGCCGGGCGGGCGTTACGCTGCTATGAAGACGATGCGCGCTTGAATGGTTTGCCCTTTGATGCCAAAGGCGAATCCGCGGTCGTGACCCGCTTCGAGGGGGTGCTCGAGCTTGCGAGCGCGGGTTTTCCAGGGCACGGTTTTCTGTGCGCGGCGCTTCCCGCCTGGAACGCGCTTTTTTCCGGACTCCCGGGGCTTCGGCGGCAATTGCTCGATGCCGTGGAGACCGACAACTCCTAGCCTATTCGAATCATGACGCCGTCTCAAAGCCCGCTCCGTCTTGGAGTCAACATCGACCATGTCGCGACCTTGCGGCAGGCCCGCTACGCCCGGATGCCCGGCGCGCACCACGAGGAACCGTCGGTCATCGAGGCCGCCCGGCAGGTGCTCGCGGCCGGGGCACACTCGATCACCGCGCACCTTCGCGAAGACCGCCGCCATATTCAGGATCGCGACATCGCCATGCTCCGGGCTGAGTCGGGGTGGCTCCTGAATTTCGAGATGGGAAACACGCCGGGCATCGTCGCCATCGCGGTGGCCACGCGCGCCGATTTCGCCTGTCTCGTTCCCGAGCATCGGGAGGAAGTGACGACCGAAGGCGGGCTCGCCGTCGCGGAGCATCGGAAAGCGCTCGCGGAGACGGTTCGCCGACTTCAGGACGTCGGAACGAAGGTCAGCATGTTCGTCGATCCCGAGCCCGCCCATCTCAAGGCCTCGGCGGA
Source organism: Verrucomicrobiales bacterium (assembly GCA_024641425.1). Lineage (GTDB taxonomy): Bacteria > Verrucomicrobiota > Verrucomicrobiia > Verrucomicrobiales > DEV007 > JAHEDC01. The sequence continues at coordinate 6,266 of JAHEDC010000148.1, forward strand.
GATCGGAGCGGAAATGGTGGAACTCCACACCGGAACGTACGCCAACGCCGCGTCGGGCCCCGAACGCGAGACCGAGGCCCGCAGGCTTGCGGAAGCCGCCGTGCTCGCACACGGGCTTGGGTTGCAGGTCAATGCCGGCCATGGCATCACGACGGCGAATCTCCCGGGCTTATTCGGCGTGCCGCACCTCACGGAACTGAATATCGGCCACCACCTCGTCTCGCGGGCGGTGACTATCGGACTGGGCGAGGCGGTGATGGAGATGCTGGGGGTAATGGCGGCGTACCGGGGCTAGCCGGTCTATCCGCGTCGCCTCAGCGCCGCCAACCGCTTTGTCACGGGCGGATGGGAGTAGTGCATGAAGACGTAGAAGGGATGGGGCGTGAGGTTGCTGAGGTTGTCGACGGAAAGTTTCTTCAGCGCGCTCGCAAGGGCGAGCGGTTCGCCGGTGACCTCTGCGGCGAAGGCATCGGCCTCGTACTCGTTTTTCCGGCTGAGGATGGCCATGAGAATCGAAAGGATTTTGCTTACGGGCTTGAAGAGAATGAGGAAGAAGGTGAAGCCGCAATAGACCGAGGGTGTCGCCACTCCGAAGGCGGAGGTGAGGGCGGGATTCCTCACGAATAGGCCGATGAGGAAGAAAAGGAGGGCGGTCTGGGCCATTCCGAGGAGGAGGGTCTGGAGGATGTGCTTTTTCTTGAAATGCCCGATCTCGTGTGCGAGAACCCCCACAAGCTCGGGTATTGTCTGTTTTTCTATAAGGGTATCAAAGAGGGCTATGCGTTTGTTTTTACCGAATCCGCTGAAAAAGGCATTGGCCTTGGATGAGCGTTTCGAGCCATCCATGACCGAGACTTCGGTGAGGGGAAACTGGCATTTTTCGGACATGCGGTTGATGGCGTCCTTGAGCTCGCCGTCCGGAAGGGGGCTGAACTTGTTGAAGAGGGGCATGAGGTAGCGCGGAGCCACGTAGGCCATGACGAGGGTGAAGCCGGTGACGGTGAGCCAGGCCCACAGCCAGGCATTGGGGACGGTCTCGAAGATCCAGAGGATGAGGGCGAGAAGCGGAAGTCCGAGAAGGGCGGCGAGGCCGAGGCCCTTGAGTTTGTCGATGACGAAGGTTTTCGGCGTCGTTTTGTTGAAGCCGTATTTTTCCTCGATGACGAAGGTGTCGTAAATGCTGAACGGGAGGTCGAGGATCTCGTTGGCGAGGTAGAGGAGGCCGAAGAAGAGGAGACCGTTGGTTACGTTGGCGTGGCCCCACGCGCGGATGAGGTTGTCGAGCCACCCGAAGCCGCCAAAGAGCCAGAAGCCGAGAAAGGCGACGAGGCCGAAGCTGGCTTCAAGGATTCCGAAGCGGGTCGTCTCACGGGTGTAGGCCTGAGAATCGGCGTACTTCCCGGAGTCGAAGACGTCGGTGAACTCCGCCGGCAGCTTGGGATCCAGGGCGCGGAGATTCAAAAGATCGGCGACGAGGTCGAGCACGTAAAGGGCGAGAAGGGCGCCGAGGATGAGGTAGAAGTAGGTGTTGTATTCCATGGAGAGAAGCGGATCAGGCGGCGCAGATGGCCTCGGCGGCGGGATCGTGGGTGAGGCTGAGGTGTTCGGCGGCGATGTCCTCGATTTCGGCCAGCGATTCGACGGAGGAGAAGCGAACGCGGAGGTGCTTCCCGCCAGGGAGACCGCGTGAGTATGCCATGAGGCGGGAACGCATGGCCTGAAGTGTCGTGCGTTCGCCGCCGTAGCGACCGCTTTCCAGAGCAAGCGCGCAGTGACGCCGGATGAGGTGCCAGCGCTCGTCGATGGTGGCAGGTGCCGGCCGTGTGCCGTGTGCGAGATAGTATTTCGCCTCCTGGAAGACCCAGGGGTTCTTCATGGCGGCGCGACCGATCATGACGCCGCGCACGCGGGTCTCACGGCGGCGTTTCTCCACGTCCTCGCCGCTGCCGATATCGCCGTTTCCGATGACCGGGATGGAGACGGCGGCGGCGCAGGCGTCGATGGTGTTCCAGCAGGCTTCGCCGGTGTATCCTTGGGATCGGGTGCGCCCGTGGACGGAGATCGCCTGCATTCCGCAATCCTCGAGGGCGCGGGAAATCGTGACGGCATTGATGTTCTCCATATCCCAGCCGATGCGGATTTTCGCGGTCACGGGGACGTCGACCGCCTTCGCCACGGTTCCCGCGACCCGGGTGAGGAGGGGGCAATCACGGAGCAGTGAGGAGCCCCCGTTCTTGCTCACGACCTTGTTGACGGGGCAGCCGAAGTTGATGTCGATGAAGTCCGGGCGCTTCCAGTCGACGATTTTCCTCGCGGCATCGGCCATGGCTTCGCCGTTCGCTCCGAAAAGCTGGACGCCGACCGGGCGCTGCGCGTCGTCGAACTCGGTATACTTCCTTGTCCGGTCATCGCGGCAGACGATTCCCTCGGCCGAGACGAATTCCGTGACCATGACATCGGCGCCGAGCTCCTTGCAGAGCCGACGAAAGACAAAGTCGGTGACGCCCGCCATCGGGGCGAGATAGAGCGGGAACTTGTCGTTGGCGAACCAGGGCAGCATGGAACGCCCAACCTTACGCGGATTCGCCTTCGGGGCAAACATCCTGAGGGCGCGTATTGACAGGCGGGATATACTGCTGACCGTGAAGTCCGCCGCGCGCCGTCCCTGCGGGGTGCGCCTTTTTTTCAATCCGCCATGATTATCGAACCATCAGAAACCCTCGAGTGCCGTGTTGGCCCCTGGTATTTCAAACGCATGATCCTCATGGCAGCGATGCTGGGTATTTTCGCCGCGTGGTTCTTCTACGACGGGAAGATCGGCTACGCGAAGAAAAACCGAGCGGCGTTGGCGGAGGAGGCCTTTGCCGCGGGCGGGGCGGGGGTTCCGTGGGAAAAATTCGCGGTCGACGCGCCAAGTTACGTCGATATGAATCCTGACGCGGAAGTGACCGCTCTCGTAAAGGCCGCCCATGCGGCGGGCTCAGAGTTGACCCCGTGGCGCGATTATGCGCTGAAAAACGGGATTCCGGAAGTGCCGGCAGGGGGAACTCCCGAGTCCAGGGTCAAGGAGGCCTTTGAGGCAGGGAAACTCCCCGCTGCCGCTTGGGAGGATTTCGCCCTCGCCGCGAGCGTGCCGGTCGATCCCTCGGATGCCCAGGATATCGCCCTCAAGAGGGCCTTTGAGTCGGCCGGCCAGAAACGCGAGTTCGCGGGCTATGCGGCGAGCCTGGGATTCGATTCGAAGGACAACAAATACCACAGTAGGAAGGACATCCTTGAGCAGCTCGTGATTGCGGGAGTCTGCGGTGCCGGGGCGATTCTGGCCCTCGTGTTTCTCATCCTCAACCGGGGAAGCGTGCTCAGGGCCGACGGCGAGGCGATCATCCTTCCGGATGGAAGGCGCGTCCACTTCGATGCCGCCTATCGAATCGATAAACGGAAATGGGACAACAAGGGCCTCGCGTACGTGCATTACCGGGAAGGGAACGCGGAGAAGAAAGCGGTCATCGATGATCTGAAATTCGTCGGCGCGGGGAAGATTCTCGATCGGTTGATGGCGGGTTTCGAGGGGGAGTTGGTGCAGTCCGCGGATGAGGGGGACGAGGACTCCCGGGCCGCTGATGAAGGGGAAAAAAGCTGAATATTTATGTTGCCAAACGAGTGGTGGCGAAGTATCCCTAGCCGAATTTTCCACTCCAACACCACCGAGCCAACGCCATGTCCGAGAACAGCATCGAAGAGAAAGTAAGAGACATTATCGTCGAGCAATTGGGAGTCAATCCCGAGCAAGTCACCCCCGAAGCCAAGTTCATCGAGGATCTCGGTGCGGATTCCCTCGATACGGTCGAGCTTGTGATGGCCTTCGAAGAAGAGTTTTCCATTGAGGTTCCGGACGAGGAAGCCGAGAAGCTTCAGTCCGTGGGCGATGTTATCCGTTACGTCGAAGGCGCTTCGGCATAGGCTGGCCTTTGCCTTTAGTATCAAAGTCTTTCTGGGGTGCGTCCGTAGGGGCGTGCCCCTTTTTTTCGGAATCCGCCGGATCGAGGGGTATGGTGGTCGTTTTCCGGCCATAATTCATTCGCCTTTGCGTGATCGCGCCCTAGTTTTCCCCACTCCTTCGCCAATTCATGTATACGGACGATGATATCCAGTACGCGCTTGAGATGACGCGCGTGCTCCACGAGCCCGACCGCCGGATTGACACCTTCGGCACGACGACCTTCAATTTTCACCTCGTCAGCGAGCTCATGGACAAGGCGAACGAGGTTCGGGTGAGGCAGGGCGTCGTCCATGCCGAGCGTCCCCGCATTCTGAAGCCGGATCCCTACGAGGATTTCAATTTCGAAGGCTTCGGAGAGCAGGCGCAGGCATTTTCGGAATGGTTCAAACGCCATGTGCAGCGAGGGGGACTTGCCCTCCTGAAATACGGTTTCAGCTTTCGGCGGGACAGCGTGACGGAGGAGATCATCCACGACAGTTTCCAGACGGTCTGCGACCGTGTGGTGACCCGAGTGAATGAAAGCAGCAACCCGCTGAACGCGGTGATTTGCGGGGTCGATGATACGTGGGAAATTTCCTTGCTAAGGTTTACTGTTGAGATGATTGAGAAATCACAAGGAATCAATATATTCGACTTCAAGCGTCGGGGGCTGCTCTGATTCTCCCGCGAATGGGAAATCCGGCTCGGAAGGCGCCGCTTTTGTGTTTCAATCATGCTGAAGGCCTATTTCAGGATCATCTTCGCGTTGCTGGCCGTGGCCTTTGTGGGCTTCGGGGTGTCGGTGTTGTATTACTTCTGGCAGAACTATCTGGAACCTTCCAAGCGGGCCCGCCAGGAGATCGTGGAGTTGGAGAAGACCGAGGCGGTGCGTATCGATCACGGCGCGAAACTCTACGAGAACGCGATGGCGATGCTTCGGCAAGGGGACTTGACGGCGACTCGCGTGGCCCTGTCCAAGCTTGTGGGAACGTACAAGGATTCGAAGCGCTATGAAGAGGCGCGCCGGATCATCGGGCAGCAGAATCTCGACATGCTCCTCTCGCTGGAGCCAATGCCCGGCAAAAACGAATACATCGTGAAGCGCGGGGACAACCTCATCGCGATCACGCGGAATACGAAAACGACGATGGAATACATCTCCCAGGTGAACAACGCGGTGTCCACCCGGCTTCAGGTGGGCCAGCGCTTGACCGTCTGCGATCTTGAAGGATTCAGCGTGGTGGTGAATCTCTCCACAGCCAAAGTGGAACTCCGGCAGAACGATCTCTTTTTCGCCGAATTCGACCTGATGGGATACCGCTTCCCTCCCGGCACCCCGAAATCCTTCGATACCACGGTAAAAGGGAAGAGTGCCTTCGCGGATGGGAAAAGCCTTACCTTTGACGACCCCGGGTTTGCAAGTGCTGAAAAGCAGATCGGATCCGCTCGTCCGGGGATTGCCATAAGGAATCCGCCCGTGAGCACTGGCGGGCCCGAAGACGCCTACCAGACAGGAATCTATCTGGAGGCTCCCGATGTGGAGGAACTCTACATCATCCTCCGCACGGGTGCGAAGATCCATGTCCGCCAGTAATGGGCGGCCCAGCGTCCCGGAAGCCCATCCACGCGTTTCGCTGGCACGGGAACCGCGTGGAGTGATGGCTGAAATTCGTGGACAAGTCAACGTTTGCGGGCGATGAAATCGTTCACCCTGAGGCGGCAATCGCAAAACCCGAAGAACGGATTTACCAAGAAATGACTCCCTGGCAGCGCGTCCAAATCGCACGGCACGTGAATCGTCCCTACATGCTCGACTATGTGGCGGCCTGCTTCACGGGTTTCGTGGAATTGTGCGGTGACCGCCATTTCGGCGACGATGCGGCGATGCCGGCGGGATTCGCGACGCTTGGGGGAAGGAAATGCGTCGTCATCGGTCACCAGAAGGGGCGGGACACGAAGGAGAATCTCAAGCGGAATTTCGGGAGCGCGCATCCCGAAGGCTATCGCAAAGCCCTGCGTCTCATGCGGTTGGCCGAGCGATTCGGCCTGCCCGTCATCACCCTCATCGATACGCCCGGAGCCTTTCCGGGAATCGGAGCCGAGGAGCGGAACATCGCGGAAGCCATCGCCTTCAACCTGAAGGAAATGATGGTGCTCAAGACCCCTGTCGTTGCCGTTGTGATCGGTGAGGGAGGATCCGGCGGGGCCCTGGGCATCGGGGTGGCGGACCGTGTCCTCATGCTGGAAAATGCCTACTACTCGGTCATCAGCCCGGAAGGGTGCGCCGCGATTCTGTGGAAAAACCGCTCCCACGCGCCCCAGGCCGCGGAGGCGATGAAGTTAACCGCCGTCGACCTCAACAAACTGGGGATCGTCGACGGCGTGGTCAAGGAACCTGCCGGAGGAGCCCACTTGGACCATGCGAAGGCGGCGAAACTTCTCACGAAAGCGCTGAAAAAGGCGCTTGATGAGACCTGCGATCAGCCGTTGGAGGCCCTTCTTGCCGAGCGTTACGCGAAGTTCCGGAAGTTTGGAGTGTTTGCCGAAGGATCGCCAGTGGCTGACACGGTGTGATCCGGGGACGATCGAT
>JAHEDC010000604.1 GCA_024641425.1 Verrucomicrobiales bacterium
CATAATATCAATCACTTAATTTGATTTCCGGTCGGCACGTCGGTTGCGTTTTTCAATCCTGAATGGACTCAGCAGGCGAAATAGCTGAAGGCGGAAAAGCCTTGTCGACAAGCGACGCGGTCTTTGAGGTTCGCGGCGTCTCCAAGGTCTACCACATGGGAGAGGTCGACGTTCACGCGCTTCGCGATATCGATCTTGATCTCTACAAGGGAGAACTCGCGGTTCTTCTCGGAGCGTCCGGCAGCGGAAAATCGACCCTCCTGAACATCATCGGAGGTCTGGACACTCCAACGGCAGGAACCGTTACTTTCCTGGATCATATCCTTACCCAGGCTGACGACACGGCGCTGACCGAATACAGGCGTGATCACGTCGGCTTCGTTTTTCAGTTCTACAACCTGATCCCATCTTTGACCGCCCTTGAAAACGTTCAGTTGATCACCGAGATCGCCGCGGATCCGATGGACGCGAAGGACGCACTCGGACTGGTAGATCTCGGTGACCGGCTAAATCACTTTCCCGCACAGCTTTCGGGCGGCGAACAGCAGAGGGTCGCCATCGCGCGCGCAGTCGCGAAACAACCGGATGTCCTTCTTTGCGACGAACCGACCGGAGCCCTTGATTTCAAGACAGGCAAGATCGTGCTCGAAGTGATCGAGCGAGTGAACCGCGAACTGGGAACGACGACCGCCGTGATCACGCACAACGCCTCGATCGCCCGAATGGCGGACCGCGTGATCCATATCGGAAGCGGCAGGATCCTTTCCATTGAAAGGAACGAGTCGAAAGCAAGGCCGGAGGAACTTTCGTGGTGACGATTCTCGAGAAACTTTCTCCCCTGAACAAAAAGCTTGTCCGTGATCTGGACCATCTACGCGGACAGGTGATCGCGACGGCACTGGTCGTCGCCTGCGGGGTCGCCTCGTTTGTCGCGATGCAGGCTACCTACGATTCGCTTCTCGCAAGCCGCGACGTCTATTACTCCCTATACAGATTTTCCGACGTCTTTGTGACTCTCAAGCGGGCGCCCGAGTCGCTGGCGGAAGAGATAAGAGCGATCCCGGGAGTTGCCGAAGTGCAAACAAGGGTCGTCGCAAATGTGACGATCGACCTGCCCAACCTTGAAGAGCCGGCTCAGGGCAAACTGGTGTCGATGACGGGCACACACATCGGCATCCTCAACGATCTCTACGTGCTTCGGGGCAATCCCGCGGATCCGGACAAGACAGATGAAGTGATGATAAGCGGCGCGTTCGCCGACGCGAACAAACTGAATCCGGGCGACTCCTTAAACGCGGTGATCAATGGTCGCTGGCGAAAACTCAGAATCTCCGGCGTTGCGCTTTCACCCGAATACATCTACGAGATCCGTCCAGGTGACATATTCCCTGACAACTGGAGGTTCGGAATCATCTGGATGAACCGCCGTGCGGTGGCGGCGGCGTTCGATATGGAGAATGCGTTCAACGATGTCTCTCTAACGTTATCGCCTGAAGCCGGCGAAACGGCGGTCATCGAAAGGTTGGACGACATTCTCGAGCCGTTCGGGGGGTTCGGTGCATACGGAAGGCCCGACCAATTCTCGCATCGATTCGTCTCGAACGAACTCGCCGAACTTGAGGTGTTCGGAACCTTTATACCGGCGATCTTTCTGGTAGTTACCGCATTTCTGCTTCACATGATCCTTTCGAGGCTTGTCGGGATCGAGCGCGAGCAGATCGGCCTGCTCAAAGCGTTCGGTTACTCAAGCCGCGCTATCGGGGCCCATTACCTTAAGCTTGCCGTTGCGGCGATCCTGGGCGGGATCGTCCTCGGAATAGCGCTTGGGGCCTGGATCGGATCGGGAATGACGGCCCTCTATGCGGACTTCTTCCACTTTCCCATCCTTGCGTTCGACATTCCGGCGATGGTCTACGTTTGGTCCTTCGTTATCAGCATCCTTTCGGCGAGCATCGGCGCGATATTCGCGGTCAGGAAAGCGGTCGCGACACAACCGGCTGAAGCGATGCGCCCTGAGCCCCCGGCAGATTTTCGTGCCGGTTTTATGGAACGGCTCGGTTTTCAGAGGTATTTTTCGACAGAGGTCCGAATGATCGTCAGGAACCTGTCCCGGCATCCGTTCAAAGCCCTTCTTTCGGCCTTCGGAATATCACTTTCGGTCTCCCTGCTTTTCCTCGGTTTCTATTTCTACGACGCGATCAACCGGCTGATCGAGATACAGTTCGGAATGGTCCAGAAAGAGGATGTTGAGGTGACTTTCAATATTCCAATGCCGGGCCGGACACGTTTTGACCTTCAAAATCTTCCGGGTGTTGAACGTGTTGAGACCTATCGCGCCGTCCCGGTCCGGCTGCGATTAGGCAATCACTCCCGGCGCGCCGCCCTGATGGGTCTCCAGAGCGAAGGCACGATGCGAACGATCGTGGACACGAACCTGCGGGTCGTCCGGATCCCGAACGAGGGGGTCGTTGTCTCGAAGACCATAGCGGATGCCCTTGGGGTTAAAAAGGGAGATATCGTCTCCGTCGAAGTGACGGAGGGCGCACGCCCCGTAAGAGACGTCCGGGTCGCCGACGTAGTTGAAGAGGCACTTGGTCTGGGGGTGTATATGGATCTCGCGGCGCTTAACCGGCTGATGCGCGAATCCTCAACTGTTTCCGGCGCATTTCTGACGGTCCGTGACGGATCCTCGGATAAACTGTTCAGCACTCTCAAGAACATTCCCGCAGTCGCCGGAGTCTCGCGCCCACAGGCGGCGTTGGACAGCTTTAACGAAACGATGGCGCAGACGATGGGGACCTCAACGGCATTCCTGATAGGCTTCGCCTGCATCATCGCGTTCGGCGTCGTTTATAACGGAGCGCGGATCGCTCTGTCGGAGCGCGGACGTGAACTCGCGAGCCTTCGGGTGCTTGGTTACACGCAGAGGGAGGTAGGCGTGATTTTGCTTGGCGAACAGGCGATGATTACCGCATGGGCCGCTCCGATGGGTTGGACGGTTGGATTTTTGTTGTGCTTGTTGATCACCAAGGTTGTCGATGCCGAGATCATACGCCTTCCGCTCGTCGTGAGCGCACGGACGTTCATTTATTCATTCCTGATCGTAGCGCTCGCCGCACTCGCGTCCGGATTTCTCGTCGCGTGGAGACTTAAAAAACTGGATCTGGTAGAGGTCTTGAAGACAAGGGAGTAAGAAGATGTACAAACCGGCCCGACAGCATATCTATCTGGCGATCGTCGTGATCGTCGCGCTCCTTGTGATCTATTTCGGCTTGTTCAGAGAATCACCTGTCCGGGTCGACACGGCAAAGGTCGTCAGGGGCGATCTTCTCGAGACCATAGATGCCGAAGGGAAGACACGCTTCCACGACCGCTACGTAGTCACCGCCCCCGTTTCGGGCAAGATGTTCCGGATC
>JAHEDC010000605.1 GCA_024641425.1 Verrucomicrobiales bacterium
TGCCTGGCCGGAGTGAAGCCCTATGCACGCCATTGCCGAAGAGAACGCGTTCCTGTGCGCTATAGCGAGTCTGGAGAGTGTCCGGCTGAGATTATCCGACATATGTAACCGCCCGATTTTGACAAAAGTGATTAGCCTGCTAACAATAACATTATTAGCAGGCTAAGGAAATAAGGAATATGAACGGAAACAGAAGCGAAGGGGAAACCAGGGTTAGAAAGGCGGAAAAGGTGGTTGTGCCAGAGACGACGAGTGACGGCGCAGGCGTAGTGCTTAAACGCGCAATTGGGAGCTTAAAGCTAAGTTATGCAGATCCTTTCCTATTGCTTGACCATTTCGGATCGGACGATCCTGAAGAGTACATTGCCGGATTCCCGATGCACCCTCACAGGGGAATCGAGACCGTCACTTATATATTGAGAGGTTCCGTTAAGCACCGGGATTCAGAAGGTAACGAAGGAATAATTCGGGCGGGGGGAGTCCAATGGATGACCGCCGGGAGCGGGATCATACACGAGGAGATGCCTCAGCTCGAAGGTGGACGTCTGGAAGGATTTCAGTTGTGGGTGAACCTTCCCGCGGCGCAAAAGATGATGAAACCAAGGTACCGGGAATTCGCCCCCGATGAGATACCGGTTCATGAACCATCCTCTGGTATATCTGTAAGGATCATTGCCGGCGAGTACGAAGGGACCGCGGGTGCCGTGACGGATCTGGAAGCGGCCCCGTCTTTTCTGGACGTAACGCTCGCCCCTGAATTTAGGTTCGAAGCTCGCGTTTCGCGAGGCAGGACGGCGTTCCTGTATATTTACAGGGGAGGGGTTATCGTTCCGCGCGATGATGCTCGAGCCGCCGCACCAAGTCTTGTCCTGTTAGGGGAAGGGGATGTGGTGAGTGTTGAGGCTGCAAATGAAGGATCATCCTTTCTGCTGATACACGGAAATCCTTTGCACGAACCGATCGCCAGATACGGGCCGTTTGTGATGAACACCAAAGAGGAGATCAGGACTGCTTTAAGCGAGTTAAACACGGAAACTTTTATTAAGTAACTGCATTAAACGCTTAACTAAAGAGGCTTAAGTTGGGTTAAACGATGTCTAAAGAGTTTAAGAGGGTTGAAGCAGGGGTTAAGCACGCGCGAGATAATTTCCTCAAGCTGCACAAGGTACTTATGGACTGGGACCGTTCAGTTTATCAACTGGAGCACGGAACAGTTTCACCGGGTAAGTTCCTTGAAATGCTCTTGAGCGAGTCGCGATTCGAATGGCTCCGGGTCTTGTCGATGCTGATCGTGAGGATAGACGAGTCGTTCGACCTGGACGACGGGGTTTCGATGGAGATGCTGGAAGGCTTCAGGCAGGAGATCCGTGACATCTTTGACGAAGGATCAGGCGAATACGGTGATTTTCAGGCGAAGTTCCGGCAAGCCAGATCCTTGATGGCCGAGGTAGACCATCTGCGCAGCGAGATCCTCGAAGCGGTCGACTGGGATCGCGTGAGTGAACCGTGATCCGGGGTAGTGGGAGCGGACCGCCGGCCCCGCTTTCCGATTCCACGTGAGTTTGTAGTGGTTTCAGCAACCCGGTCGAAAAGAAATGGCCGCGCAGATCGCACGGCCATCCTTGATATCCTGTCCGTCCTGTGAATTCTCAATCCCTTCCGCTCTTCTTCCAATCCGAAAGGAAAGCGTCCAGCCCCTTGTCCGTCAGGGGGTGTTTGATGATCTTCTTGAAGACGTCGAATGGGACCGTGGCCACATCAGCGCCCGCCAGCGCGCTGTCCACTATGTGCATCGGGTGGCGTATGCTTGCGGCGAGCACCTCCGTTTCGAATCCGTAGTTGTCGTAGATCTGGACGATCTGCCGGATCAGTTCCATTCCGTCCTGCGAGATGTCGTCCAGACGTCCTATGAACGGCGAGATGTATCCCGCGCCCGCTTTTGCCGCTAGCAGCGCCTGGCTCGGCGAGAAGCAGAGCGTGACGTTGACCTTCGTGCCTTCTTCGCTGAACGTTTTTGTCGCCTTGAGGCCGTCCCAGGTCAGAGGACATTTGATCACGACATTGTCGGCGATCTTCGCGAGCTCGCGGCCCTGTTCCAGCATTCCTGCGTAGTCGACCGCGGTCACTTCGGCGGACACGTCGCCGTCGACGATGTCGCAGATCTCCTTGATGCGTGTTTTGAAATCTACGTCCCCTTCTTTCGCTATCAGCGAAGGATTCGTAGTGACGCCGTCAAGAAGCCCCAGGTCCGCCGCTTCGCGTATCTCATCAAGATTTGCCGTATCAACAAAAAATTTCATTATTTTCTCCGTGGATAAAGATTCTGTTTGAAAGTGCCCGAAACCAATCCATTCAGGCTAATCCCTTACAGGATTCGAAAGCATCCCGATCGATTCGATCTCGACCGCGCAAACGTCGCCCGCGTTAAGTTTGGAAACCCCCGAAGGAGTACCGGTCGCGATGAGGTCGCCGGGCAAAAGTGTCATGTGGTTTGAAATGTACCTTATGAGAAAGGGAATATCAAAGATCATGTCTTTGGTGCGTCCTTCCTGCCGCGTTTCGCCGTTTACAATGACCTTGAGAGCAAGGTCGGAGACTGACGCGTCCGTCTCGATGAATCTTGAGACCGGGAAAAACGTGTCGAACGACTTCGCGCGCGTGAACTGGCCGTCCCTTTTCTGAAGATCCCTCGCGGTTACATCGTTGACGCAAACGAATCCGAGAACATAGTCAAGCGGATCCTCGTCGATCGGCACCGCCTTGCATCTGCGTCCGATAACGATACCGAGCTCTCCTTCGTGCTCGACCTGCCGGGATTGGGACGGAAGCGATATGGCGTCGCCTTCCGAAATGACGGCACTCGGGGCCTTCAGAAAAAGCAACGGTTCCACGGGAAGGGGATTGTTCAACTCCAACGCATGCGCGGCATAGTTCCTTCCAACGCAGACTATCTTCGAGGGATCGACCGGCGGAAGGAAGGCCTCGACTTTCTCCGCCGCAATTGAAATCCCGTCCGCCTTCGGAAGTTCCATTCCCGGAAGCCAGTCCTTCGGAAAAAGCCGCAGGGAACCGCCTTCGGAAGATGCATACCTGGGATCGGAATCTTTGAGAATCCTGCAGATCTTCATATTAAAGCGAGGTGTCGGACACGATCTCTGACGGCGGACTCACATTGCCGTCTCCGTCAATCGCCGTAACATAGTAGTGATACGCCGTCCCCGTACGGACCGTGCTGTCTATAAATGAAGTGATATCGATGGGTTTGTCATTCAAAAGCTGCCATTTCGAAAGTTCGAGCGCCGGATCAACAGACCTGTAAACCCTATAACCAACGACGTCCTTCTCAACGTTTGAGGCGAAGAAAATCGATATCGTGTTTGGACCCGCCGCGATGGTTAATGATGAAGGGGCTTCA
>JAHEDC010000149.1:0-9290 GCA_024641425.1 Verrucomicrobiales bacterium
GAGCCACGGCTTATCACGATCTCGCCCTTCGATCCCGGAACGGTGAGGGACGTGGAGCGTGCCATTAAGGAATCGCGTCTCGGCATCAATCCTGCCGTCGATGGAAAGACCATCCGCCTCCCCATTCCGGAGCTTTCCGAGGAGCGTCGGCGGGACCTCGTGAAGATGATCAAGGGCATGGCCGAGGACGGGCGGATCCGGGTTCGCGGAGAGAGAAAACAAGCAATGGATACGGTGAAAAAGCTGAAGGCCGAAAGTACGATCACCGAGGACCAGATGCATGATCTCGAAAAGGAAATCCAGGATCTCACCGACAAGTACGTCAAGGAGATTGACGAACATGTCGACAAGAAGGAAGAGGAAGTCATGCGGGTTTAGTCAGGGTGTCGTTTCCGCACCATGTTCCAGCCGTCCGCATTGCTTGATCTTTCCCGTACCGCGCATGCGGTTCTTTTCCGGGACGGTGAGCCTGTCTGGAGTGCGCTTGGCAATATTGCGCCCTATCTCGCGCAAGAACTTCAACCCGGGCGAGAGGGGGAGATCGCGGGCGGATCGCATATCGGGGAAGCGGTCTTTGTCGGGAAAGGGACTCGAGTCGAACCCGGTGTGACCATTGCAGGCCCGGCCTGGATCGGCGAAAACTGCGTCATTCGTGCCGGGGCCTACCTCCGGGAGAACGTTATCGTGGGTGACGGCTGCACTTTAGGAAATTCCTGCGAGTTCAAGAATTGTCTCCTCTTCGACGGAGTGGAAGTGCCGCACTTTAGCTACGTCGGGGACGCCATCATGGGCCATCGGGCCCATCTCGGAGCCGGGGTCATCCTCTCGAACATGAAATTAGACCGCGAGGAGATTCACGTTCGGGATGGCGCGGGAGCGCACCCGACCGGGCTCCGCAAATTCTCCGCGATCATCGGCGATCATGCCGAGATCGGCTGCAACAGCGTTGTCAGCCCTGGCAGTCTCATCGGCCGCCACTGTATTCTTTATCCCGGTACTCACTGGAGCGGAGTCCTTCCCGCTAACCGCATCGTGAAAGTGCGCCAGTCCCAACAAATCGTCGAACGGCTCCCTACCCTATGAAACGCACCCTCGTTATGACGCTCATCGGCGATGATCGCCCCGGTCTCGTTGAGCGCCTCGCCTCCGTAGTCGCCACAAGCGGCGGCAACTGGCTCGAAAGTCGAATGTCCCATCTCGCGGGCAAATTCGCCGGCATTCTCCGCGTCGAGGTTTCGGAAAACGAGGCCGCCGATCTTTCCTACCGGCTCCGCGCCCTCGCCTCGGAGGGCATCCGCGTCAACATCGAGGCCTGTGAGCCTCGCGCTTCCGCCGCCGGCGAAACAACGGGAAGGGCCGCCGTGCTCGATGTCGTCGGTCAGGACCGCCCCGGCATCGTCAGCCAGATCTCACACGCTCTTGCGGCGCGCGGAGCGAACGTCGAGGAACTGCACAGTGAATGTGTCAGCGCGCCCATGTCCGGCGAGATCCTCTTTCGTGCGCGTGTCAGCCTCCTCCTGCCCGCCAATCTCGATCTCGGCGCCCTCCGGGCCGAAGTGGAGAAGGTGGCTGCCGACCTCATGGTGGATGCGCGTTTTGGCGAGTGAGAGGCAAGAGGAAGGGGGGTGAAAGAGCCGGGACAGCAAGCTTTGCTCATGAGGAAGTGATGTCCTATTTCACCCAAAAATAGACCAAGGAAGCCAAGACGGGGCATCCGGGGGCATTTAAGATTCAGGGGCGTATTGAACGATTCCCGGAAAGGGAATTGAATCCAATCAAGCCGTAAAACCCCCATGAAAAAGCACAACTCCCCCTCCGGCAGAGTGATATCTGCCTCCGCCCTTGTCGGCATCGTCCTCCTCGCACAGCCATGCCGTGCTGACATCCTGGTCGACCTTGACGCCACGAAACTCGCCCCCGGTCCGTTGGCGGCTTGGACGAACTCGGGGACCATCGTCGGTGACTTTACGGCGGAATCCGCGACTCCAAATGTCGCCAAGGTGCAGGTGACCAACGGCGTCACCTTCAATGGAGTCGACAATTGGTACATCGGGCCTACGGCTCCCGCTTCCGTGACAGGAAATGGAAATCGCTCTGTCGAAGCCTGGGTTTTCAATCCGGTGGTCGCTCCCGAGGAAAGTGTCTTCGCCTGGTCGCGTCGAGGGGGCGGCGATGGAACGAACGTCTCCTTCGGGCATGGCTCGCACGATGCCTTCGGGGCGGTCGGTCATTGGGGGAATGGGCCGGACGTCGGCTGGGATTCCATCGAAACCGCGAATGACAGCAAGACGACAGGCGATGACCGGGAGATCTCCGGGCAGTGGACTTACATCGTCTATACCTATGATGGGGCCGCAAACACGACCGCGGTCTACACCAACGGCGTCCTCACTCGCTCCGACGTGAATGGCCCGATGAACGCGTGGGCGGTCGCCAACGACAACGTGACTCCGCTTCCCTTCGTCGTGGCCAACCAGAACGAGGCCAACGGCACGCGCAACAACGCCCAGCTTGGCAGCATGACCATCGCGAGGGTGCGGGCTCTTGATACGGTGCTCGCTCCGTCCGCGATCGCCAATACCTTCGATAACGAAGCTCCGGCCTTTAATCTCTTCCCCAACAATCTGCTCGACACGGACGGCGACACCCTCGATGACCGGTGGGAGGAGTTCCATTTCGGGGTCGGAAACCTGAGCGAGAACGCGATGGGAAATCCCGACATGGATGGCCTTTCGACCGGTCAGGAGTACGTGCTCCGCACTTTCCCGAACGACAGCGACACCGATGACGACGGACTGATTGATGGAGACGAGGTCAACCGCATGGTGGCCGGCGCGCCCGCCCCGACCAACCCGCTCGACGCCGACACCGACAAGGACGGCCTCAGCGATGGAGCGGAAGTCAACCGCATGGTGGCCGGCTCGCCCGCTCCGACCAATCCGCTGGTCGCGGATACGGACGGCGATGGTTTCAGTGATTTCCGCGAGGTCAATGATGGCACCGATCCGCTCGACAAGGACGATTTTCCGATTTTGCCGCCGATCATCGCGCTGGACGCGACCGCTCTCGCCGAGGGGCCGCTTGCCACGTGGACGAACGCCGGAACCGTCGCGGGCGACTTCACGGCGGAGATCGACGTTCCCTCCGTGACGACGGTGGATGGCGTGAAGGGCGTGACGCTGGATGGTGCGAACGACTGGTATGTGGGGCCGACCGCCCCCGTCACGGTGACCGGAAACAACAGCCGCTCGGTCGAGGCCTGGGTCTTCAATCCGGAGGTCGGCGAGCAGGAAAGCGTCTTCGCGTGGAGCCGCCGCGGCGGGCCGGACGGCACCGGCGTCGCCTTCATTCACGGCACGCATGATGCCTTTGGCGCGGTGGGGCACTGGGGCAACGGGCCGGACGTAGGCTGGGACGCGATCGAAACCGACCTGGACAGCCGGACGACAGGAGACGACCGGGAGGAAGCGGGCGTTTGGACCCATATCGCGTATGTTTACAATGGCCCTGCGAACACGACGACGGTCTATACCAACGGGGTTCTGACCCGCTCCGATCTCAACGGGCCGATGAACGCCCATGCGCTCGATAACCTCGGGGCCGCGCTTCACTTTGTCGTCGGAACGCAGAACGAGGCCAACGGCACACGCACGACCACGAACACCGGCTCGATGACGATCGCGAGGATCAATGTTTACGCCGACGCTCTTTCCGGAACCCTGATTGCCAAGCACTACGACACGGACGCCGCCGCCTTCGGGCGCTTCGCGGTCAATTTCACCGACAGCGAACCGGACGGTCTCGATGACGCCTGGGAACAGCGTTTCTTCATGGATCTCGACGAGAATGGATCGGGGGATTTCGACAGCGATGGTCTCATCGATGCGGACGAGCACGCGCTGCGCTATCGTCGGAACGGAGCGCTTTTCGTCAATCCCAACGACTCCGACAGCGACGATGACGGCGCGACCGACGGGCAGGAATTCCACCATATGTTCGGCGGCCTTGCCGCGCCTACCGACCTTCTCGATCCGGACTCCGATGATGACGGACTGACCGATGGCGAGGAAATCAACCGGATGGTGGCTGGTTCTCCCGCCCCTACGAATCCGTTGAGCCGGGATACCGACGGCGAGGGCTTCAGCGACTTCGCCGAGGTGCAGGCGGGGAGCGATCCGTTGGATCCAAACAGCTTCCCCGCTATTGCCGTTCCCGCCGCGAAGCACCGTTACAGTTTCAGTGAAACCGGCGGATCGGGCACGACTCTCGTTGATTCCCTCGGGGGTGCCAATGGCGTCATCATCGATGGCGGCGTGAACGACGCTACTGTTGGCGGCGGCCTCCTTCTCATGGCCGGGGGTGGCAAAGATGTTTCCGACTATCCGGATTTTCCGGACGGACTGATCTCGGGCGCGGGCGCGTCCGGCACGCCCGGCGACCTCACCGTGCAGATCTGGGCGACCCCTCATTCCGTGCAGAACTGGTCCCGTGTCTTCGACTTCGGAGCCAGTCCCGACAATTTCTTCCACATGTCGTGGACGCGGGGGGGGACGCTGACCCAAAACGAGTTCCGCTACAATGTGACGGGCACCGGGAATTTCGTGACGGTTGATTTTTCCGTCCCGAATGTGCTCAATACCGAAGTCTGCTACGCAGTGGTCTTTGATGCCAACGGGGGCGCGACGGGGAACTCCCGTGCGACGATCTACAAAAACGGTCAGGAAGTCCGGGCCGGGGATACGGATCTCGATCTTGTCAGTCTCTCCGACGTCAATGTCTGGCTCGGGCGTTCCCAGTTCGGGGACAATACGGCGAATGCGAGCTACAACGAGTTCCGCGTCTACGATGTGGCGCTTTCGGCGAATGAAGTTCTCGCAAGTTACCTCGAGGGTGCCGACGCGCAACCGCCTGCCGCAGCGCCCTTCGTCATCACCGCTTTCTCCTTTGACCGCCAGGCTGGAACCTACAGCGTGACTTTCAACTCGGAATTCGGCGTCAACTACGATGTCCAGGGTTCGACGGATCTCGCGGCCGGGAATTGGTTTGGAATCATCGACGGCGTGGCGACTGGCACGGAAACGACCCTGAGTGGACCTTTGCCGGACGATGTGACGGATATCTACTACATTAGGGTGACGCGATAGGGAAAAGAGCGGTGTTTCGCTCCTTTTCCCTGTCTTCCCTTCCTCAAAAACCTCCCATGCTTAAATACCTCGCTGCCGCGGCGGTTGCTTTGTCGTCGTCCCACTTTTCCGCTCGCGCTGGCATCCTCGTCGATCTCGACGCCACCAGTCTGCCCGAGGGAGCGCTCGTCACCTGGCCGAATGCCGGCAGTGTTGGCGGGAACTTCGTCCGCGAAGTCGATACCCCGCAGGTAACGGCCGTGAATGGGGTGAAAGGGGTTACCCTCGACGGAAACAACGATTGGTATGTGGGCCCGGTTGCGCCGGCTTCGGTCACCGGCAACAACAGCCGCTCGATCGAGGCCTGGATCTACAATCCGGCTATCGCCTCCGAGGAATCGGTTTTCGCCTGGGCGCGGCGTGGGGGAGGGGACGGCACGAACATGTCCTTCAATCACGGCACGCACGATGCCTTCGGGGCCGTCGGGCAATGGGGTAACGGGCCCGATGTGGGCTGGGACTCGATCGAGACGGACAACGACAGCCTCAATACGGGCGACGACCAGGAGGAAGCAGGGATCTGGACTTTCATCGCGTACACCTACGACGGGAGCGCGGGGCGCACCTCGGTATACACGAATGGCAGTCTTACCCGCGCCGACGTCAATGGGCCACTCAACGCCTGGGCCATTTCCACAACGGGGGGCGGGCTTCCCTTCGTCGTTGGAAATCAGAACGAGGCCAACGGAACGCGCACGAATGCGCTTCTGGGTTCGATGACAATCGCTCGGATCCGCGTGCACGACCGGGCGCTGGCGGCCTCGGAGATCGCGAGCGATTTCAATGCGGCGGCCGCTGTCTTTGGCCGCACTCCGCTTAATATTCCGCCGGATATTTCGACCTTTACGGCAACTCCGTCCAACATCCTGCTCGGCAGCGCGTCCATGCTGGCGTGGACAGTGACGAACGCGGACACGGTTGCGATTGATCAGGGAGCCGTGATTCCGAACGGCCAGAGCAGCGTGGCGGTGAGCCCTGCGACGAATACCACCTACACCCTTACCGCGACGAATTCCCAGGGAAGTTCGCAGCGCACCGTGACCGTGATCGTCGATCCCGGCCCGCCCGTGGCGAACAGCCAGTCCGTCGGCACCGCCCTCAACGTCGCGAAGGCGATCACCCTCATGGGAAGCGATCCCAATACCCCTCCGCAGAATCTGGTCTACAACCTCCTGACCCAGCCGGCCCACGGCACGCTTTCCGGGTCGGCGCCGTCGCTCACCTACACGCCGACGACGGGCTTTTCCGGTTTCGACAGCTTTACTTTCCGGATCAGTGACGGTCTCAGCAACTCGAATACCGCGACTGTCAGCATCACGGTGACCGCACCTCCCGCGCCGCCGACAAGCATCACGCTCAGCCAGACAGTCGTCCCTGATGGCGCCGTCGCGGGAAGCTTCATCGCACTGCTAAGGACGAATGATATCAACTTCGACGAGACCCATAGCTACCAACTCGTGGCGGGCGCGGGAGACGGTCAGAACGGGCTTTTTTCGATCAGCGGGAACCAGTTGCTCGCGGCCCAGACTTTCGCCAGTCTCGCCGGAACGAACCTCTCGATCCGCGTCCGCTCCACCGACAGCGGGAGCCTGAGTTTCGAGCAGGTACTTGCGGTCACCGTGGTCGCGAAGCCACTCGGCGTTGTGATCAACGAAGTGCATTACGATGCCCCGGAAAACCTTCGCAGCGAATTCGTCGAGCTTCACAATCCCACTGCGGTTCCCGTGAACGTCGGGGGCTGGAGGTTTGCGCGGGGGATGGGCTACACTTTCACAGCCAACACCATGATTGCCGCCGGGGGCTACCTCGTCGTGGCGCAGGATCTGGCGGTGTTTCAGACGCGCTTCGGCTTCGCCGCCCTTGGGCCGTTTTCGGGCCGGCTGTCCGGCGAGAGTGATGACCTCGAATTGGTGGACGCTACCGGGGCGCTCGTGGACGCGGTTTCCTATAATACGGAATTCCCCTGGCCCATAGGAGCCTCCGGCGACGGTCCGTCGATGGAGCTGATCCACCCGTCCCTCGACAACGATCTCGGCAGCTCGTGGCGCGCGTCGCAGCCGGCCGCCGCGTTGCCGGAGCTGACGTTGATCGCGAGCGGAAACACGAACTGGCGCTATCGCCCCGGCAGCACCGAGGCTTCGAGTCCGGTCACGGCCTGGCGGGAACAGGCCTTCGTCGAGGACGGCAGCTGGATTCCGCATGCCACACCCATCGGCTACGGCGTGGTCAACGGGGTGACCCTTGCTCCGCCGCTGATTACCGGGATGCAGAACGTTTATTCGTCCATTTTCCTCCGGAACACCTTCACCATTGGTCCCGGCCAGATGCCGCAGAGCCTGCGCCTCCGCTATACCGTCGACGATGGCTTCGTCCTCTGGATCAATGGCACGCCGGTGACGAAACGGAACATCGCCGACTTCGAGAACGCCGCGAGCGCCCTGGCGAATGCCGCTGGCATCGAAGGAACCTACTACGACGAGATCATCGCGTTGCCGTCGTCCTTCCTGGTGACAGGCCTAAACACAGTGGCGGTGCAGGTCTTCAACCAGACGCTTCCGAACAGCGACCTCGGCTTCGATCTGGAGATCATACGTCCGGCGAGCACCCCCATGGTCGGGGAACCGACGCCCGGCGCGGTGAATTCCGTTTTCTCAACCACCGCGCCTCCCAACATCCGGCAGGTGAACCACGCACCCAAGCAGCCGCTGGCCACCGAAGCGACGATCATCACCGCCAAGGTCACCGATCCGCAGGGCGTCGGCGCGGTGAATCTCCTATACCAGATCGTCGCGCCAGGGAGTTTCGTTCCGGCCCGATTCCCCCGCACCGTGCCGCAGATTCTCGCCGATCCCGAGGGCGAACGGCCCGCGAATCTGGCCTTCGAGAACCCCGCGAACTGGACGACGCTCGCCATGCGTGACGACGGTGCCGGCGGTGACGAGGTGGCGGCGGACAGCCTCTTCACCGCTGTCATTCCGGCCCAGCCTCACCGCACGCTTGTACGCTATCGGGTGAACATCGCGGACCTTCCGGGCACAAGCGTGCGGGTGCCCTTCGCCGACGATCCGTCCCTGAATTTCGCCTACTTCTCCTACAATGGCGTGCCCGACTACGTGGCCTCGACCGCCTCCGTGCATCCGGAGGGAGCGGGCCATGTCTGGCCGAAGGAATTGCTCAACACCCTGCCCGTCTACCACTGGCTGATCCGAAGCGAGGACATGCTCACCCTCCAGGCCTACAACGCCTCCGAGCAGTTCACCAACAACGGCACCAACGCCGAACTCCTGGCCCGCCGCGTCTACGACTGGGAAGGGGCCTTCGTTTACAACGGCAAGGTCTATGATCACGTGCGGGCGCGGCTCCGGGGAGGGAACAGCCGCTACGGCGATTTCGACGGGCGCTTCCCTCGCGGAAAACGCCACTACAAGTTCCGTTTCAACGCCGGCAATTATTTCCAGGCCCACGACGAGAAGGGACAGCCCTACGAGACGAAATGGCGGATCTTCAATGTCGGGCGGATGTTCGGCACGAAGGGCGGGAACAGTTGGGGGCTCCCCGAGGAAGTCGGCGAGACCCTCTGGCAGACCTTCGGCGTGCCGACGCAGCGCGCGCATTGGTTCCACTTCCGCGTCATTGACGGCGCGGCCGAGGCCCCGGACCAGTACAACGGCGATTTCTGGGGTATCCAGCAGGCGCAGGAACGCTATGACGTGCGTTTCCTCGAGGCACGCAACCTTCCCAAAGGCAACCTCTACAAGCTCTCCGACTGGATGTTCGACGCCGAACGCCAGCGTCGCTACCAGTCGCCCGACATGGTGAACGACGGCTCGGAATTCACTAACATCTGGAACAACCTCCACGGCGCGCAGAACGCGGCGTGGCTGAACCAGTATGTCAATTACCCGCTCTGGTACCGCTACAACGCCGTCGCCGAGGCCATCCGCCACTACGACATTTTTCCCTACATTGATACCACCCGTCACGGCCTGAAGAACTGGGTCTGGCACTTTGTTCCGACCGGGTCCGATCCCACGCGCGGCGTGGTCAACTTCTACCCCTACGATTGGGATGCGAGCTGGGGCCCGAGCTTCAACAATGGCTGGGACC
>JAHEDC010000149.1:9305-12813 GCA_024641425.1 Verrucomicrobiales bacterium
TTCGGCATGAACTACGTGGACAAGCCGGAAATGAAGATCGAGCACCGGAACGTTCTCCGCGAGTTCCGCGATCTCATCTGGCAGCCCGACCAGGTCAACGGTCTCCTCGACGACCGCGCCGCCTTCATCGCCGAACTGACCAAGGCCGACCAGGACCGCTGGCGCAATGCCCCGATCAACGCCGGCACCGCCAACGATGATCCGCTGACCTTCAAGCTCCAGGACATGAAGAACTTCGCCTTCACCGGCTGGAGCGGAGCCAGCGGGCCAACCGTCGGAGCGGGAGGACGCGGGGCTTATCTTGATGCCATTGCCGATAATCCTGACAGTGGCCAGCTACCCTCGCGTCCGGTGATCACCTATCTCGGCGGCCCCACGCATCCCACCGATGGCATTTCCTTCCAGACCAGCACCTTCGCCGATCCGCAGGGCGCGAGCACCTTCGCTGGCATGGCCTGGCGCATCGGCGAGATCGAGGACCCGACCGCGCCCGCCTACGATCCGGCGATCGACTTCCTTCTCGAATACACGCCGATCTGGGAGTCCGGCGTTCTTGGAAACTTCGCGAGCCAGATCGCCGTCCCTGGCAGCGTCCTCCGCGTCGGCCACACCTACCGCGCCCGCGTTCGCTACCAGGATAATACCGGGCGCTGGAGCCACTGGTCGTTGCCCTATCAGTTCACCGCCGGCGCACCCACCGCCCTCGGCGAACTCCAGGGGAATCTCATGATCACCGAGATTATGTACCATCCGGCGAACCCGAGCGCCGCCGAGCAGAGCGCCGGTTTCCTCGACGACGGTGTTTTCGAGTATCTGGAGCTGCGCAACATCCACGCGACCCTTTCGCTGAACCTGACCGATGTCCGCTTCACGAAGGGGATCGACTTCAACTTCGCCGATGGCACCATCACCACCCTCGCGCCCGGAGCCTATGCGTTGGTGGTGAAGAACCGCGCCGCCTTCGAGTACCGCTACGGCACCGGCCTTCCTATCGCCGGGGTCTGGGCCGCGACCGATAGCCTGAGCAACAGCGGCGAGCGCCTGAAGCTCTCGCATGGCGCTGGCACCGGCATCCATGACTTCGACTACGACGACAATGCCCCTTGGCCGACCAGCCCCGACGGCGGAGGGCCGTCCCTGGTCCTCGCTGATCCCGGCACCGCGCCCGACCATGCCCTCGCCGCGAACTGGCGTGCGAGCTATCAGCCCTTCGGCAGCCCCGGCACCGACGATGTGGCCGGCTTTGCCGGTTGGCTCGCTTCCCAGGGGGAGACCGATCCGAACGCCAAACCCAACGGCGGCCCGTTCACCAACGCCATGGTCTACGCCCTCGGAGCCGATCTCGTGGCCAATCCCGCCGCGCTTTTTCCCGGTGGCACCCTCCAGCCCGGAGCGGGCGCGGAACGCCACCTAGTCTTTACCTATGTCCGCCGCTCCGGGGCCGCGGATGTCATGTATCTCGTCGAAGTCGGCGACAGCTTCACTGCCTGGCAGAGCGGCCCCGCCGTCACCGAAACCCTGTCCACCCTCCCCAACGGCGACGGCACTGAAACCCTCACCGTCCGCATCCTGACCCCCGTCTCCACCGTCCCCCGTCTTTACGCGCGGCTGAAGATTTCGATCGCGCCGTAGAATTTGATTCCCGCGAAGCCAAACGCTCAGTCGACATTGGGGAACCGAAAGACGTCGAGGGTTACTCAGTCGGATTCCCGGCATTGAGGAGAATCGGATTCCCGTTCGCGATTCCTCGCGATGCCTAATTGGCGGTGGTATTTGCGACATTCATGGAGGACAGTTCGGCAAGCGTCGGTTGGAGGGCGAGGGCTTCTGCCTCCCCACTGAATCGTTCGCGCCCCTTCAGCATCCCTCCTCATGAAATGCCCCTATTGCGCCGAAGAGATTCAGGACGAGGCCATCAAGTGCCGGTTCTGCCACGAGTTTCTCGACGGTTCCCGCCCGCGTTCCGAAAAGCTTCCGTGGTACTTCTCTACCTCGATCATTGTCCTCGCCTTTCTGTCCCTTCCGCCCATTGCCCTTCCGCTCGTGTGGATGCACCCGCGCTGCACGAGACTGACCAAGATTATTCTAACGGTGATTATTGTCGCGGTGAGCATTTGGGCCTATCTCTTTACACGGGACCTCTATCGTAGACTCACGGAGGAGTTGCGGATGTTGGACATGTAGGGATGTATCTTACTCCGCGTTCTCGACCGTGATCGCGTTGGTTTCATCGGGAACCGCGTGCTCGGTCGTGGTGCCGTCGGGCCAGTGGGCGATGAGGGAGTTGGCGCGGGCGAAGAAGAGGATGTTGGAGGATTGGGAGAGGTAGCCCCCGCCGGCGCGGATCTCGGCGGCTTGGCCGGCGACGGTGATCCGGGTGCCGAGGGGGGCGGTGACTTTCAAGGGGGCGAGGCTTTGGGTCTCGTTGAGGAAGGTAAGGACGGGGCCGGCATTGACGGTGAGGACGAAGTCGGGGCGGTCGTCGTGGTTGAGGTCGGTGACGGCGAGGGCACGGGCGTCGTGGGGGACGATGAGACCACTGGCGGCGGGGGGGACGGGCTCGAAGTTTCCGTTTCCGGTGCCCCGGAGGAGAAGGCTGAGGCCGCCGTCCATGCGTCCGGTCTCGGCCTGCGGGCCGAAGAAGTTACCGGCGAGGTAAATATCGCACCAACCGTCGGCGTCGATATCGGTAAGGGCGAGGCCGAAGACGGGCGCGGCCTGGGCGAGGCGGGGCAGGGGGGCGAAGCGAAACTTCCCGCCGCCTTCATTCCAGAGGATGCCGCTTCGGAGTTCGGTCGCTTCGAGGCGGAGGGCGGTTTCGAGTTTCGGGGCGGTGTAGATTTCCTCGAGGGTAGCGGAGGCGAAGCTGTGGAAGGTGGGGAATTTCCCGCGGAGCGTCGGCATCGCGTTCTGTGAGCAGCTCTTTCCGCGGACAGGGAGCAAGGTATGGTCGCCGACCTTGGCCTCGACAATTTGGGGATTCCCGGTGCCCTCAAAATCGCCGTAGTAGATCCGGGATGGATGCTCCTTTGAGGGGTGGTATTTCGTGTTGAGGCCGAAGTTGCCCGCGACGTAATCGATGTCGCCGTCGTTATCGAGATCGCGTCCGTCGATACTGTTCCACCAGCCGCTTTCGGTGAGGGCGGTGCCGTTGTCGAGGGTGCCTTTGTTGTTGTGATAGAGCGTGACCGGGCCCCATTCGCGGGTGACGAGGAGATCGGGCCAGCCGTCGGCGTCGGCATCGGACCAGAGCGCGGAAGTGACGAGGCCGGCTTCCATCGGGAGGGCGGTGAATTTTCCCGAGCCATCGTTGAGCAGCAGATGGCTGGGAGCGGAGGTTGGATAGGCTCCTGGGACGGCGCGGGTGCCGACGAAGAGGTCGAGGTCGCCGTCGCGGTCGAAGTCGGCGGCCGCGACCGTGCCGGAGCTGGTGCGCACATCTGGGAGCGTGTCTTCCGGGGCGGCGGAGAATCCGCCGCTGCCATCGTTCAGATAGAGGCGGTCGCGG
>JAHEDC010000606.1 GCA_024641425.1 Verrucomicrobiales bacterium
TGTTCTTTCGGTTTCATTGGTTTTCTTGGGGGGGTGGGGGGTCATTATGGGGGGAATCTAAGAAACGAAACGAAAACGAGCGTCATTCGGATGAATCCCGCATTCGTTTCTCAAACGCTCGACGTTCGGGCCTGCCCGCTATGTCTGAAATCGTCGAAAAGTGTTCGTTCCCACAGCGGGAATGCTGGAAAGACCGAGGTCTACTTGTCGCGTTGCGGCGCGGCGGGGAGGGGGGCGAAAAAGAACGTCTCATGGGAATTTGAAAGGGAGTGGCGGTGCCGCTTTTTTCGTGGCAGCTGTGCCCAAGGCCGATAAGCTGTCACTACATTGTATTCGACGAGCAAGACGCCGAATCGTTCCAAATTATTTCGAAAAACCACGAAAATAGTTCGTCGAACTCTTCCGACCGCCTCCTTTCCCACGGGGTTGCCCCTTTCTTAACTCGCTTGATATTAAAGGGATGTGTGATTTTCTAGCCTGACGATTCCGACGTCGGCAGCCTGACGTTTTTTTCCGCCCGAGCTGTGAACCGAGAGGCGGTTCTCGCCCTGTTTGAGGGACCCGAGCGCCTTGGAATGGATGGGGAGGGCAACGTAGCGCCCATTTTCGCCGAGTCGTTCGGCGGCGAGGCGCCCATTGATGTAGACGGTGATATTTCCGGTGTGGAGCACCTTCAGGGCTAGGGTCTTGCGTTGGTCGAGATCACTCTTGTCTAGCCTGAATGTCTGGGTCATCCAGATATTCTCCGCCGTCCAGGGAATGCGAACCGCTTTGCCGGCGAAGGAAGGCGAGGCCGGTCGGCCTTTCGCGGTTTCCCCGTCAAGGGCAGAATTCTCCCATCCGGGAGGTTGCTCCTTGGTTGTGAAGCGCCATTCCCTGGGTGTATTCTCCGAAGTCGGGACGATCTCCTTCAATCCGTCTGCGCGGGCAAGGAGGGAATTCGGGGACGGTGGGGTTCCGGGTTTACATAATCCGAGTTTGAGGTCGAGCCAGGAATCGGAACTGCTTGCATTGATCTGCATCACGCGAACGGCGAGGATATTGGAATTTTTCCGAAGAAGCGAGGTGGGGAATCGAACACGGGTGAGCCACCCTTCGGTTTCGGTTTCCATCCGCCGGACAGCGTGTGATTTCGCGTTCAGGTCTCCGGCGCGGATGCCGATGCGGGCGACCTCGGTGCCGTTGAGGTAGACAAGCGCTCCATCATCGGCGATGAGCTGAAGGTCGGCATGCGTTCCTTCCGGTGGCTGTGCAGGGAGATCGAAGCGGGCCCGGTAGTAGAGGGAGAGGGGACGGGAATTGCCGAAAGCCGCCACATCGAGGGCGGTCGCGAGTCCCTTGTCGCCGTATCCGATGGGCGATGGGCCCGATTTCCACGAAGAATCGTCGAAATCGAAGGCGATCCACCGGTCTGCGGGGACGTCGCCGGGAGGGGCGAACTTCCATTCGCTGCCGAAGGGAAAGAGAAGGGTCGCGAGGTCCCTATCGGGCCTCTCGGCAGGCAGGGGGAATCTCGCGTCGCTCGAGGGGAGGGAATCACGCGGAGGGAGCACGGGTTTGGATCCCGTATTCGAATCGCCTTTGGGAACCCAGATGAGGTAGGCGGAGGCTGCGAGGGCAAAGGCGGCGGCGGCCGAGAGGGACAGGATCCATCCGCGTTTCTTGTTCGTTCGATGAAGGGGACGCAGGACGGCTGCGGTCGAGACCCGCTGGCTGCCGGTGTCGAGCGAAGGCGCGGACACACCGACAATGAGTCGTGGGTGGGTTGAAGGCTTTGTCGGGGGGGATGCGGAACCGCTTCCGGGAGATTTCTTGGAAAGGGAAGCCAGAATGGCCGTGTATTCGCGAAGGGCACTCTTGCCGTCCTCGGGGCGATCCTCGCGGTTTCGGCTCATCATGCGTAGCACCCACTCGCAGATGGGGGCAGGGATATCGGGGCGGACGGGCTGGAGGGGCGAGACGTCGTGTTCAAGGTGGGCGGCCATGACGTCGGGCGCGGACTTGCCCCGGAAAGGGAAGCGACCCGCGAGACAGTAGTAGAGGAGGCATCCCAGGGAATACAGATCGGAGCGCCCGTCGAGAGGCTCTCGCTCGAACTGCTCCGGCGACATGAAGTAGATGGAACCAAGGATCGAATTCTTGTGGTCGACCGTCTGGAGGGACGGCTGGGTGGACACCTTGGCGAGCCCGAAGTCGAGGAGTTTGAGCTGGAAGGAACCACTGGGGAACCAGCGGATCATGACATTCGTCGGCTTGATGTCACGGTGTAGCATTCCGACTTGCTGGGCGGCGATGAGCCCTTCGAGTGCCTGCTCGACCACGGAGTTGAAGTCCTTGAGGGGCAGCGCCCCCCGCTTGATTGTTTCGTTGAGGGTTTCGCCCGAGATCAACTCCATGACAACGTAGCCGCCGTCGTCGTCGATTCCACAGTCGTAGACGCTGACGATGTTGGGATGCTGGAGCTTCGAGAGAACGCCGGCTTCCTGGATGAGGAATTCCGCCGTCTTCCGAGCCTCCTCCGGTTTCTGATCCTGCGGGAGCAAGCGCTTGAGGGCGACCTCTCGCCTCAAATGCTTGTCATAGGCGCGGTAAACCGCACCCATTCCGCCGACGCCAATTTTTGCGCGGATCTCGTAGCGGTCGCTCATTTCAAGGAAAAACTAACCGAGAGTGCGCGCGAATACCAGCCCCAATAACGGTTCGGAGCGAAGCGTCCGTCAGGGGAAAGGATCATCGCGAACACGGAGAAATCTTCTCGGTACCTCGGAGGCTGGAAGGGTGAACGCCCCTCCCTCGACGCGAGTGCCTCCGGGAAGAGGGAGCCACTGGTCGAGGTCTTCCGAGGACTCGACGGTATAGGTGCGGTCCGCGATGGAGAACCATGTTATGGTAAGGGCAGTGCTCGTCGATGAAGTGGCGAGCGTGGCCGAACCGGCAAGCATCCGAGGGGCGTCGTCATCGAGGATCTTGCCGGTTGCGATACTGTTCGAAAGACTGACATTGAGGGGTTGCGTCAATTGCACGCGAAGCGTTTCGTCGCTCTCGCCCTCTGTGTCGTCGATGAGAGGGATCGTGAGGGCGAACTCCGTCGCTCCGGGTGGGATCGTCGCGATATCGCTCCGCGGAATGTAATCCGCGTCGCCCGTTGCGGTTCCGTCCATCGTCGAGAAACTTACGGATGCGGGGAGACCCGAGGCTTCCGAGAGCGTGAGAACGAAGGCGAGATTGGGGTCGTTTTCCAGACCCGAGACGCCCGAAATAGACAAGGCGGGCGGCGCGTCGTTGTCGATGATGGTCACGGTGGCGTTCGCGACGCCGAGGGTGCCATTGACCGCATTGGAGAGGGCGATGCCGAACGTCTCGTCGGCCTCGTCAAGTGCGTCGTCGACCACCGGAACCGAGAGG
>JAHEDC010000607.1 GCA_024641425.1 Verrucomicrobiales bacterium
GCCCGGCTCGAAGCGGAAGCGGACGAGGCTCCCTTCGCGGCGAACCTCGAAAGCGCCCGGATCGCGAATGCCGCGCAGGATTTCCCGGCCGCCGCCCGGATTCTTGAGATCGCCTGGCAGCAGGCGAGTGCCGACGAAAGGCGCGAGGCCTCCGATCATCTGCTGCACGAAGCCCTCGATGCGGGCCAACTCGCGCTTGCGGACAAGATCGCGGACCTCCGGCTGAACACCATCAACGAGAAGCCGGGCACGGCCACCCTTTCCGAAGCAACGCTGAGAGACCTCGGCCGTTACATCGTCCTTCTCCATCGTTCGGAGCGCCAGAATTTCGCCCGCCACATCATGGATCGCGTCCTTGCGCTTCCCACCTATCGGCCGATGACGGCCAACCTCGCGTTCGGCGCGATCCTTCTGGAGGTGGCCGTGGACATTCGCGATCTCGACGCGCTCGACGCGCTCCTCGAGGCGAATCCGGAATTGGCCCGCCAGCGGGCGTCCATGGTGTTCCTGCGCCACTCGGATCTCCTGCGCGGCAGGCCGGTCGGGGGCGAACTTGTCACCTGGCTTCGTCCCGACGGAAAACTCGCCTGGGATGCCGGGGCGGTAGCCATCGGCGACAAGGAGGCCGTCGCCTGGCGCGGCGACCTCGCCGATGTCGGTGTCGGCGGGCAGGCGGAAATCCTTGCCGGCGCGAGCGAAGACGCGCTGGAGAGTGTCCTGACCCTCGAGAATTATCCGGCACGGGGAGAAAGGGACATCGCGCTCCCCGCTGGCGCGCGCTTCATGCGGATCATCCGCCGGGCAGGCCCTAAGGTGGCCATCAGCGAGTCCCGGAGGATCATGGTTGGAGAGAATCGGCTCCGTTTCGACCGTTGCTTCGACACCGTACCCGCACCGCCGTTTCGGGAAACGCTTTCCATCGGGCTCTTCGATGAACCGCTCGACGCGGAAGCCGTCGCCTTCGATCCCCGGAATGACTACCTCCTTGAGGGCTGGATCCGCTTGGATGGGAATTGGCTCAACCACCGTTTCAGGATCGGATTGCGAGCGCTCGACGAAAACGGTGAACCGTGTCCCGGCGATGCCCCCGAGCTCACTGTCAGTCACCGGGATTCCCTGTGGCATTATGTTTCGGTCAGGATCAACGGACCTCAAGTCTCCGGGAACGCCCTCGCCCTTCAGCCCGTCTTTTCCTTCATGGAGAACGCGATGGTCGGACAGTCGAATGATCGCTCGGTCACCCTGGCGGATTTTTCGCTCGTCTCCGCGACCGATCCCACCGTGTCGGCATCGACCCCGCCCATCACCCGGCGCTTGCCCCGCGGCTTCTTCCTGGCAGCGGGAACGCCCCCCTTGATCGCCTTTTCCAAGGAGGGTGAAATCCTCGAACTCGAAACGCCCGAAGCCGCAACGGTGAACGCGCCGCTTCGCCTCCGGGAGGTGCTTCCCTTTCCCGAGGGCCGGAAGCTCGTCGTCGCGGAAGACGGCACGCTCTTCTCGTGGACACCCGGCACCGCGGATTTCATCCGGATCAAAGGGAAACTCGAGGACGGCGGAGGTTCACTCCTCGTCTCTCCGGATCTTCGGTGGCTGGCGGAATTCTCCCGGCAGGGCAGAAGCCCCTCGACGATCCGTCTCCACGCGCTCGCGAACAACGAAGTCGTTCACCGGCACGACATTTTTCTCCCGCTCGACGACACCCTCCCGGAAGTGGGATTCGCCACCGACGATACCTGGCGGCATTCGCGCCTCCTGCTCCAGGGCCTCACCCGAACCACGGTCATCGACCCCGAAACGAAGCAGGAGGAGACACGGGACAGCCGCGTTCCCTGGCCCGCCGGATCGGTCACCCTGGAGATTATCCCTCGCAGGCAACAGGGCACCCCGACCCCGCGATGGCACCGGGGAGACGGTCGCTCGTTGACCTCGCGGCTCGGAGAGAATGTCTTCTACGCGCTTTCCCTCACCGGAGCGGCGAGTGGCTTTAGGACGCCCGACGCCATTACAAGCACCGCCGCCGACATTTCCCGGAACCAATGGATCACCCTGGAATCCAACGGGGCCCTTCGGTTCTGGCCCTTCGATGCCCTCTTCCCGAATCAACCAATAACCAATAACGAATAACCAATCCCCCCTTTCCCTTTCGCTCTCTTGCGCTAGTTTCCGCCCATGCTCGACATCAGGCTTATCAGGGAAAATCCGGACGCGTTCCGCGAGCGCGTGCAGACGCGCGGCGGGGACGCGCATACGTTGTTCGACGCGCTCCTCGAGTGCGACGAGATCCGCCGCCGCGGCGAAACCGAGAAGCAGTCCCTTCAGGGCGACCGCAACCGGATGAGCAAGGAGATCGGCGCGCGCAAGAAAGCGGGCGAGGACACGACCGAGGTCGAGGCCCAGGTGCGGGAGATCGGCGCGCGGATCAAGGAGATCGGCGAGGAAGTCGACGCGGCGGATGAAAAGCAGCGCGCGCTCCTCCTCGACATCCCGAACACCCCGCACCCCAATTGCCCGGTCGGCCACGACGAGACCGCGAATCCGGTCATCCGCGAATGGGGCACAAAGCCCGAATTCGACTTCGCGGTGGAGGATCACGTCGCCATCGCCCAGCGCCTCGGGATGCTCGACTTCGAGGGCGCGGTCAAGATCGCCGGCAGCGGCTTCGCCGTCTTCACCGGCCCGGGCGCGCGGCTCGAGCGGACGCTCATCAATTTCCTCCTCGACCTCCACACCCGCGCGCACGGCTACCGCGAGATCAGCCCGCCCTACGTCGTGAACCGCGACTGCATGTTCGGCACCGGTCAGCTCCCGAAGTTCGAGGACGACATGTACGGCATCGAGGACAACGCCCTCTTCCTCGCCCCCACCGCCGAGGTTCCGGTGACGAACCTGCAACGCGAGACGATCCATTCCATCCACGACCTTCCGATCAACGACACCGCCTACACCCCTTGCTTCCGCCGCGAGGCCGGCTCGGCGGGACGCGACAATCGCGGGCTCATCCGCATGCACCAATTCGACAAGGTGGAACTGGTCAAAATCGTGCGCCCCGAGGCTTCCTACAACGAACTGGAGGTCCTCACCAGCCACGCCGAACGCGTCCTCCAGCTCCTCGGACTCCACTACCGCGTCATCGAGCTCTGCACCGGCGACCTCGGCTTCAGCTCGGCCAAGACCTACGACATCGAGGTCTGGGCCCCCGGCCAGGGGAAATATCTCGAAGTTTCCAGTTGCAGCAATTTCCTCGACTACCAGGCCCGCCGGATGAACCTCCGCTTCAAGGATGAGGACGGGAAGAACCACTTCTGCCACACCCTCAACGGCTCCGGCACCGCCCTGCCGCGCCTCTACGTCGCCCTCCTCGAAACCTACCAGCGCGCGGACGGCTCGGTCGCCCTGCCCGAAG
>JAHEDC010000608.1 GCA_024641425.1 Verrucomicrobiales bacterium
ACGGACCGGTGCGATCGGTGCCGCTGAAGCAGGAATGCTCCATGTCGTGGGCGAGATGGACGAAACCGCGGTTCTGGGCGCGGCTTCGGAAAGTGAACCAGTTGTTCACCCTGTCCCCGCCGCCGGTGAGCGGCGCGTCGGAACTGCCCATGTGGAAGACGAGGAGCAGATAGTCGATCTGATTGTCGACGTCGAGCAGGGCGGGATCGGCGATCGGGTCGAGCGGCGTCACGCCGTCGGGGGCGAGGCCCTGCATTCGGAAGTATCGCGCGTTGAGCTCTCCCGCCGGTGCGGTGGAATGGGCGACGGCCTGATCCCAGAGATTCTGCCAGAGTGTGAAGCTTCCCTGGGCGAGCTCGGTGGTGTAGCCGCCGGGAGAGCCCGCCGATTTCACGACATCGTAGTCGTCCTTTGATCCGCCGAGATATTCGGCCGCGAAGCTGGCCTCGGGGCGCTCGTCGACGTTGAAGAGCCCCCAATACTGGCCGTTGAGGTAGAGGTGGAAGTAGAAGGAGCGCGAGTAGGGCTGGCCCATGTCCCCTTGGCTGGCGCGGGTGAATTCCTCCCTCAGGAAAGTGTTGTTGCCGTCTCCGCCGAACGACCACGAGTAGTTCTGCGCGGTTCGGAGGTCGAAGCTGTCGTGTTTGGCGGCGCCCTGATCCCCGAAAAGCGGGAAATCCAGTTTTCCCTTCCCCCACTCGGAGCGGAAATAGATGTGGAAGGAATGCTTCGGGTTGTTCGTGCTGCGGCTGAATCCGCCGCGGATCCGCACCCCGCAGCGTTCTCCGAATTGGCCTTCGGGATGGTTGAACAGTTCGACGGAAGCCGCGCGCTCCCATCCGAATCCCCGGTTGCCGGGATGGGTGTAGATGCCGGTGCCGGCACTTAAAAGATCGTCCGGTGGAACGGTGAGGCACAGGGTGGGGATGGCCATGAGGGCGGACTTCACCTGGGTCGCTCCGCCAATCGCGGGGTTCGCGCTGTTCACGATATCGGGATCCATTCCATAGTCCAGAACCTGCCCGTTCACGGGACCGACCGGCCAGCCCGCCGGAGGCGTTCCGTTGGCGGACTGGGTCAGGACATCGTCGAGGACCAGGTAAGTATGGGTGTCGACATTCGTCGCATCCCAATTCGCCCGGTAGGCCATCGCCCGCACCACGGTGGTGCCTGAAATGGTGAGCGGCCCCGCATAGACGATGCCGTTCGTCTCGGTGGGCGTCGTGCCGTCCGTTGTATAGCGAATGGTGGCGCCGGGTGTCGCGCAGGTGATGGTGAGGGGGAAGGGAACCGTCGTTACCGTGGCATTGGGATAGATGCCGCGCTTGACGCTGAAGACGGTGTCCGCCACCTTTCCCTGGCTGGAGGGCGCCGCATTCGGGGCACCGGGCGTGGCCGTATTGAAGTAATACGACTGGCTCGGATTGAAGCCCCCGCCGATGACTTCCGGCAGGACGAGAAACGTTCCGTCGCCGATCGTGTTGTTCAGGCCGTGGATGGCCAGCACGTTGGTGCCGGTTTCGATGAGGTCTTTCGACGCGGTGAGATTGAAGGAGACCGGGACGAGCGCCTCCGCCGCCGTTCGGCTCGCCGTGGCGGCCGAGTTGTAGGTCGCGGAAGCCGGCGCATTGCTGCGGGCCACTTCGGTCCCGTTGAGGTAGGCCACGAATCCGTCCGCGTAGCGCATGGCGAGGGTGATCGAGTCGAAAGCGGAGACGTCCGGCGAGGTGAAGGGGATGCGGAGGTAAGCGGAGGAACGGATACCCTTCATGGTGCTGCTGATATCCGTTTGGACGGGACCTCCCGATCCACCGCCGCCCGAACCACCGGGTTCCGTGAGCACGGCCAGCCCGCCGGCGCCGGTATCGCCGACGAGTTGGAAGACCGTGCTCCAGGTGGTGAAGGTTCCGGGCGCGGCGAAGAATTCGACCTCGTCGCCTCCGCCTTGCTCCCACATCACAGCTTCGAAAGGATGGAGACCGGCGGTGAGGAAGACACTGCCGAAATGATCCGTGGGACCATGGTTGCTGTCATCCACCATGACGTCGTTGCCATCGATGCGGATGCGCCCGCCATCATCGGAGTTGATACCGAAAGTGTAGGTGCCGGCGGTCTGGATGTCGAGATAGCCGGTCCCGCGCACCGCGTAGTAGTTCGGATTGGCCAACGTGACGGCGGTGTTGCCGCCGTAATGGCCGTCACCGCCTTCGCCCAAAAGATTAAGCACCGGAAGAACCTGGGTGTATTCCTCGGCGATCTCCGGACTCCCGGCGGGGAGCGCAAGCAGGGCATCGGTGAGAGCCAGCGTTCCGAGGGTTCCGAACGCGGAGTTCTTTCCGACGACGCGCACGGTGATGCCCGGTTGGAGAATGCCGAATCCGACGCCCGTGGGGCCGTTCGTCCAGCCGCTCGGGGTGAACGTCTTTTCCGTCCACGCGGTGCCGAGCGTGCCATTGGAGGGCACGAGGATCTGGGACGCCGCGCGCGCGCCGATGAGTTGCGTCCCCTGGAACGAAAGGCCGAAGGAGCGATCCTCGTCCTGGCTGGGGAAGGCCACACCGAAATCCTGCAGTACCCTGCCATCGGGCTGGACCAGAGCGAGGTATTCTCCGCCGGCATTGAGGGAAAAATTCGTGTGGAGCGGCTGGCCCGGGACGCGCCGGTCCTTCCCGTCGGCCCAGATGAGGAGGAATTGTCCCGGGGCCAGGTTCACGGAAGGGAAGACCCACTTGAGCGGCACCGTCGCGTTGTCGGTGAGCCCCCATCCGGAAAGGTCCACCGCCGTGGCGTCCGGATTGTAGATCTCGATCCAGTCCGAGAACGCGCCCTCCTCATCGACGACGCCCGTCTTGTTATCGGCGACGAATTCGGTGATCAGGGGAGCGGCAGGGGCCAGCGGGGCGGTAACCAGGGAAAGGAAACCGATGCCGACCCGCAGGGGGTGGATTACAGAGTGCATAGTGAGGGGGTAAAGGGTTAAGCATAGGGGATTTTTCCCAGGCGGGGCAAGGAGGAAACAGCTTTCCGATTCCGCCGCACCATGGGAGACGGCCAGGAGAGGCGGGAACATGATCGCGAAGGCAGTCACCCGGACTCCAGTGGATTCGATCCCGCACGTCGGAGTCACCCTCCGGGGATCGGACCTTCAGACCGGGCTCACGCGGCCGGGGGACTCGGCGCGGTTCCGGGTCTACGCCGTGAACAGGTTCGACCGGGAACGGGGCCGCAACGTGGTGGAAATCGCGTGGCCGCCGGGGTGAGGGGGCGGGGATGGGTTAGTCGGGGGACTTGGTGAGGATAACCTCGGTGCGTTCGCCATCGGGGAGAAAAGCGTCGGGGTCTAAATTGCCCCAATCATAGGTGTCTACGCTGGCGATATTTTCGCCGCTGATGGGATCTG
>JAHEDC010000609.1 GCA_024641425.1 Verrucomicrobiales bacterium
GCTACGCGGAGGCCCTCCTTCCCGATTACGCCTGTGTCACCCCCGGAGGGAGCGGCGGTATGCTTCCTCCCGGCACCAAACGCCCCAACGGTTTTGGACTTTACGATATGCTCGGAAACCTGCAGAATTTCGTCGAGGGCACCTACGGGCCCTATCCGGGCGACTCCAAGACGAAATCGCTCGATCCCACACGATTGATCAGCATCGACAACGAGCCCTTCGACCTGATGGCGGGCACTCTTCTCAGAGGACAGAACGATTCCGCCCTCCTGACGAGTTTCCGTTCGGCCAGGCGTCCGTTCAACGTCTTGCCCACACACCTCCGCCTCTTCACCACCGGAGTCCGGCTCGCCCGGACTGTTCCCTCTCCCACCTCATCGTAAGCCCATCCACCCTATCCGAAAACCACCATGAAAGTCACCATTCAGAAACTCGGCATCACCATCGAGGACGAAGAACAAACCCCGCGCGCCGCCCCATCCGCCGCCTGGGTCGCGGCCTGCGCTCCCATCCCCGGCTGTTCGAATGGCTACGCCGTCTACGCCTTCCGCGGCACACGAACGATGCAACGTGTCGGGGAAGCGACTTGCCTGTGCCCGTCGGCCGGCCACTCCGCCTCGTCCGCCGGTCTCTACATGACGATCTCCTCGGCACTCAGCAGTCAATTCTCTGCGATAACGGCTCCAGGCTCGCAAGCCAAGGAGATCCGCCTCGCCGTCTGCTGCCCGAACCCCAGCACCCTTGTCACCAATCTGGTCGCGAAGAAGGAATGTCCGCCTCCACGCGGGTTGGCCTAGCCTCGCGGCAACACCCGTCTCGCCCGCGCATCCGTGTCATCGACGCCCCCCTCGCCTCCGCTCTCCTGCCCGTATCGCCACGATCCGCAGGCGGACGACCACGACGGGGAAATCGCGGTCTGCAGACTCGCCGGTGAAGTCACCGGGGTCGCCGATCCGGAAATTCTCCGGGTGAGCCGTGCCCTGTGCGAACTCTGCGTCAGGCGCCTCCCGCTCCCGGATCCCGCCATTCCCAACGCTTACGCGGCCTCCCTCGTCTGCGTCGCCTGCGAGCGCATCATCGAGAGGGGCGGCGTGCCGGAATGCGACGCGGACACAGCCCGGAAACTCATGGCCTGGGCCGCCCAGCACCTCGACCTCGCCGGCGGGCGGGCGGAAATGAGGGCCATCCACCACGGTCGCCGCGATCCCTGCCTCTACCTCGGCGACCAAACCGGAGAACGCCCCTGCCTGTCCTGCCGGGGTTCGGTGCGCCAAAAGGTCTTCGCCTGCTCCCACGAAGCCCATACCGACACTACCATTCTCGATTGCGCCCGCTGCCCGGACCACGAGGCACGCCTCGCCACCGGAACCGTCGCGACTTGGGCCGTGGGAGTCACCACCGCACCCCGGGCCGTAGCGACCCTCGAACGTTCGCTACGCAGCCTCGCCGACGCCGGATGGCCGGACGCCCTCGTCTTCGCTGAACCCGACACCCCCCTTCCCGGCTGGCTTGAATTCCATCGGGTCGTCCAACGCCCGGTCACCTTGGGTGCCTGGCCAAACTGGCTTCTCAGCCTTCAGGAGCTCACCCTCCGCTATCCGTGGGCCGACGCCTATCTCCTCTGCCAGGACGACGTCCTCTACACCCGCGACCTCCGCGCCTACCTGGAAAAGACGCTCTGGCCGACTGAAAACACCGGCGTCGTCTCCCTTCACACGGCCCTCCATCAGGAAAGCGCCACGCGGGGCTTCTCCGCCTTGGGAGAAAACGAGGTCATGGCCTGGGGCGCGCAGGCCTATGTCTTTCCCAACGCCGCCGCCCGCGCCCTCCTGCGGAGCGGTCTCGCCATCAATCACCGCAATCGGGGCCCCCGCTCGGGACTCTGCAACATCGACACCATCGTCGGCCAATGGTGCGATCTCGCCAACATGCCGTATTTCGTCCACAGCCCGAGCCCGACCCAGCACATCGGCGACGCCTCCGCCATCTGGGAACGCGGCGATACCATCGGGCGACGCCAGGCTGGCAGCTTTCCCGGGGAGGACGCGAGCTTTTGCGATACGATGGCGATTCCCACTCCCAAATCACGATCCGCCCGCAAAGTGTCCCCGCCCAATCACTGGGATGGCACTCTCGCCATTTGTGCTCCCACCATCGGAAGGCGCGACGCTCTGGGCCCATGGCGAGATTGGCTCGTGACTGCCGCGATGCCACCCCGCACGACACTTTATATACTCGATAACAGCGGGGACCTCGAATATTCGGAGCTCCTTCGGATCATCGCCATCGAGCTCGATGAAACGGATCGCTTCGAGAAGGTGAACCTACACATTCGGCGAAAACCCCCGGCCGTTCCTCCCCGTCATTCCCCACAGCGGCACTGGAATGTGGCGGACGCCTATAACACCGCTCTCCACCAGTCGGAGCAAGACGAGGACTTCGTCTTCCTGCTTGACGACGATACCATTCCTCCTCTCGATTGCCTCCCGCTCCTTTATGGACAGATGGCTGCCCTCGCCAGGCAGGGAGAGAACCCCGGTGCCATCAGCGGTTGCTACGAATCCGCCGCGAATCGCGGCTTCCTCGTCGCCTGCTATTCCATGCTCCACTGGTCAAAATTCATTTCCGTCGGCTCTCTGGGCCCAAGCGAGGTGGTGAAGGTTGGCACTGTTGGCTCCGGCTGCGTCCTTTTCAATGGTCCGCTCTTCTGGGACTGCGCACCCGTTCGAGGCGAGACGATCGGTGGTATGCTGGGCCCCGACAGCTACCTCTGTTCCGAAGTTCGCCGAAAGGGCTATTCGGTCTGGCTCCACGGCGGCGTGGTCTGCGACCACCTCTCCGCGAAACACTGATTCCTCCCGTTGTCTTCCGAGCCCCGGACATCACCCCGACTCGCCCCTTGACGCTGCGGGACTCGGCTCCTATCCTGTGCGCCTTTCTCCAGCAGCATCCATGAATATCCACGAATACCAGGCCAAGGAACTCTTCGACAAATTCGGCGTCCCCAGTCCCAAGGGGAAGGTCGCCGGCACCGCGGCGGAAGCCATCGCGGCCGCCGAGGCCATCGGAGGCTCGAATCTCGTCGTCAAGGCCCAGGTTCACGCCGGCGGTCGCGGCAAGGGCACGTTCAAGAACGGCTTCAAGGGCGGCGTCCACCTTTGCGCAAGCGCCGCCGAGATCGGGGAGATCGCCGGGAAGATGCTCGGGGAAATCCTCGTCACTCACCAGACCGGCGAGGAAGGCCGCCTTGTCCGCAAGGTCCTGATCGCCGAGTCCGTCGACATCGCGAAGGAATACTACCTCGCCATCCTCATGGACCGCGAAAGCCGCGCGCCCGTCATCGTCGCCAGCACCGAGGGCGGCGTGAACATCGAGGAAGTGGCCGAAAAG
>JAHEDC010000610.1 GCA_024641425.1 Verrucomicrobiales bacterium
TTTCAGACACTGGTTCTGGAGTGGAATCGCCCCTGCGAAGCGGTAGCGCCCGTTCTCGGTCGTTTCGGAACTGTCCTTGCCCTCCCGAATCGCTTGCAAGGCTTCGTGCTGCCACGGATCCGTCGCGAGGTTGTCGACGTTCATCACCGTCTCCTCGGTCGCCAGCCATCGCACCGTCACGCCATGTTCTTCGGCAATGGCCTTGAAGACGTCGTTGAGGGATTCCGAGGGGATCGCGCGACTGTCTCCCTTGCGGAAGAAATCCCGGTGCATCACACTGAGGGTGCCGTGGAGAGCGGTGTAGAGCAATCGCGCCCGCGAACGGGCTTCGGCGGTCGTCGGAGCGGGTTCAACGGTCTTCGCGGTGGCCTCGGGCTCGCCGGAGCGGGCGGGCGGCACATCGAGGAACACGAGGGCCCCTAAGGCCAGCAGGGAAAGGATCGTGACAACGGATTTCGATTTCATGTCCCCAGAACCTGCGGTGAAATCCCGACGAGCGCGACGCAAATTGCCTCGACTCAGGGATGGGTCTCG
The DNA here is from genome assembly GCA_024641425.1 of Verrucomicrobiales bacterium. Classification (GTDB taxonomy): domain Bacteria; phylum Verrucomicrobiota; class Verrucomicrobiia; order Verrucomicrobiales; family DEV007; genus JAHEDC01. The sequence continues at coordinate 535 of JAHEDC010000610.1, forward strand.
ATCGACTGCCGGAAGGTTCGGACGGCCTCGTCGAGCTGGCCCTCGGCCGCTTTCCGTTTGCCGTCTTCCAGCAGGGCCTGGGCGTCGCGCAGCGCTCCCTCGCGGCGGACGACCTCGCGTTCGGCGATGTCCCGGGTTTCGGCATCGGCCTGCGGGTGAACGGCCGTGGTGGCGACGGGGCGCGTGGTCTCCCGCGACGGGGTGCAGGAAACCGCACACGCGAGGAAGACGAGAAAGGAAAGGAGCTTCATGACTGTCCTTGAGGCTAGCGGATCGGCCCGCCGCGAACAATCACGATTCCCCGGGATCGGGCACGATTTCAAAACCCGCGGCCACTTCGGCCGGAACCGGGCGCGGTCGCCCGGAAGGCATCGCGACCCAGACCCAGAGGGTTTCGGCGCGGGCGATAAGTTCGTCGCCGCGCAACAAGTGGTAGCGGCGGAGCGAGCGGATCTTCTCGAAACGGGCGACCCAGGTGCGGACGATGATTTCCTCGTTCTCGAAGACGGGTTTCAGGTATTCGACGTGATGCGTGCGCACGACCCAGCCCCCGCCGACCTGCGCGTAGCGTTCCGCGGTCCAGCCGCGCGCGTCGGAATGGGCGACAGCGGCGTCCTGCATCCAACGCACGTATTCGACATTTCCGGCGTGCCCCTGCCGGTCGATGGCGGAAGCGGCGACCGTCATCGTGTGGTCGTAGACGGCCGGCATGCTCAGGTCAGTTCGGCGATCGGCTGGCCGACGTCGACGAGGTATTGCGGGCGTCCGGTCGGGTCCGTGATCGTGGTGGCCCGGGCGTCGATGCCGAGATGGTGATACAGGGTGGCGATGACGTCCTGGTAGTGGACGGGGCGCGAGGTGACCTCGGCGGCGATGCGGTCGGTGGAGCCGATGACCTGGCCCACGGGCATCCCGCCGCCAGCCATGATCCCCATGGCGACATTCGGCCAATGGTCGCGGCCACCCTCCGCGTTCACGCGGGGCGTGCGACCGAATTCTCCCCACGCGACAACCATCACTTCGTCAAGCATGCCGCGCTCGCCGAGATCGGTCACGAGGGCATGGAGCGCGTGGTCGATGATCGGAGCGAGGAGACGCATGCGCGGGAAATTCCCGGAGTGAGTGTCGAAGTCGGAGATACTGACACTGACACAACGCACGCCCGCTTCGACGAGGCGGCGGGCAAGGAGGAGCTTGCGCGCGGCCTCGGGGCCTTCGCTGGTGTAGGAGGCCGCCGACTGGTCGCCGAGATTCGGCGTGAAGCGGGCGACGACCTTGGGATCTTCCTTGTCGAGATCCATGGCGGCGGCGACTTTTCCCGAGGTGAGAATGCCGTAGGCCTGGCGGGTGAAGTCATCGAGCGCGGCCATGTCGCCGGTGGCGTCGAGGGCCCGCGGCAGTTGGTCGAGGCTCCGGAGGAGTTCGAGCCGGTTGTCGAGCCGGCCGACCGGAAGACCCTCCAGAAGCGAAAGCTGCGTGCGGTGGTTTTTCGCGCCGAGTTTGGCCAGCTCGATCTTCATCCCGTCCTCGAGTTCGCGATGGAAGAGGTGGGAAATATCGGGCCGGAACGCGCTGTAGGCGGGCCCGAGGAATCCGGGCCGCGCGCTGTCCCGGGCGAGGGGACGTCCCTGCATGAGATCGACGAAGGCGGGCGCGGTGTCTTCGCGGGAGCCGAGCAGTTTGCCGATGACGCATCCCAGGGCCGGTCGGCCGCCGAGCGATTGCAGGCTCTTTTCGTCGAAGCCTGACATGCATTGGAAGGCGTCGTGCTTGTCTGCCGCGCCCACGAGCGAACGGAGGATAACGAGCTGGTCCGCGATGCCGGCGAGCTTCGGTAGGAGTTCGGTGAAATGGACTCCGGGAATCCGCGTCGGGATCGATCCGAACTCCCCGCGCAGCTCGCGGGGCGCGTCCGGCTTGGGATCGATCATGTCCATCTGCGGTGGGCCGCCGTCGAGATGGATGTTGATAATGGCGCGCCGGGAGGAACCGACCGCGTTGGCGTGTTCGGCGCGGAGGAGATCGGCGAAGGTCAGCCCACCAAGGCCCAGCGCGCCGGCCTTGAGGAAGCTGCGCCGGGAAAGACCGTCGCAACGGCGATGACGTCCCCGATTGCCGAAGAAGGTGAGCATGGAGGAGAGCCTAAGTCCTCCGGGGAAAGGACGCAAGCCGAGTGCGCCCCCGGTGGGGAAGGCCTAGGGCTTCTTCAGCGCGGCCTCGATGGCTTCCACGACCTCCGGGGCGTCCGGCTTGGTGCCGGGCGCGAAGCGGGCGACCACGCGCCCTTTGCGACCGACGAGTACTTTCTCGAAATTCCACGAGATATCGCCCTCGCCCTTCGGTTCCGTCTTCTGCTCGGTGAGATACTTGTAAAGCGCGCAGGTGCCCTCGCCCTTGACCACGACCTTCGAGAACATATCGAAATCGACGTCGTACTTCGAGGAGCAGAACGTCTTGATCTCGGCATCGGTTCCGGGCTCCTGTCCGCCGAACTCGTTCGCGGGGAAGCCGAGGACGCGGAGGCCCTTGTCGCCGAACTTCTCGTGCAGCGCCTGCAGTTGGGCATACTGGGGCGTGTTCCCGCATTTGCTCGCAACGTTGACGAAGAGAACGACCTCCCCCTGGTATTTGGCGAGGTCGACGTCCTTGCCGTCGATGTCCTTCGCCGTGAAGCGCAGGGCGGGGCCGACCTTGGTATTCTTGGTGGCCGGGGTGGGCGATCCTTCCTCGGCGAGGACGTTGCCAGTGATGGCAAGGGAAAGGAAAAGGGCGAAGATGGTGGTGATTTTCATGGTGTTAAGGACTGGGAGCTGAGGATAGGCGAGAAGAAGCCCCGTGCGCAAGCGGGGCGAGGC
>JAHEDC010000150.1 GCA_024641425.1 Verrucomicrobiales bacterium
ATCATGGATAACCTAAAGCGATTCTTCGATGATGATGATGATTGGGCTGCGTCCTCGCTCCTTACTTTTGAATCGATTTTTCGGCGCCTCTACGGTCAGGAAATCACAACCGGCGAATCGGGTAGCCGGAAGGATTTAACTCCCGCCCCCGACACCACCGGCCCACCGGAGCCGTAGCCCGTCGGTTCCAAGGCACCCCTCAAAAGACCCCCGTGCCCGGATAAAGCCGGCGGAGGACGGCGCGGGCGGCTTTCTCCAGGGCCTGACGGAGATCCTCGCGGAGGGCGTCGGCGGGCGCGCCTTCGGTGCTGCGCTTCCAGGTCTTCTCGATGACGGCGTCGGCCTTCGCGAGTTCGGCGTCGACTTCGGCGGCCCAGTGTTCGGGGGGTTCCCCGTCCTGCCAGGCCCCGCGGCCGCGGCCGAAGTGGGCGACGGCGAGGTAGCAGAGGAGCGCGAGCCGCGCCTGCTGCCGGAAGTGCCCGAGCGTCCAGTAAACGCCCTGATCCTTGCCGCGCGTGAGGTTGAGCCCCTTGGCGAGGAAGTAGGCGCCGGCCCCGCCGCCGAGGCCGCCGAGCACGGCCCCGCCGCCGAAGGTCATCCCGCCGTGCGCGAGGTCGGCCGCGAGCCCACCGGTGGCCCCCGCCGCCGCGCCGCCGAGGGCGCTCCAGATGGATTCGTGGACCTGCTTCGGCTCGCCGAAGCTCTCGTGGGAGACGTCGGCGAACTCGCGCGCGGTCGAGCCCTCGATGCCGTGGAGGGTGATGAGGGTGTTGGTCGCGGCGCGGGTGCGTTCGGCGAGGCGCTGGGAAAGGGTGGCGCGCGCGCGCTTCAGCTCGCCCTTGAGCCGGCCGCGCCCGATCCAGAGCTTCTGCGCGAGCGTTTCCTTGTCGACGAGCACGCGGTCGGAGGCGGAGGCGGCGAGCTGCCCGGCGAGGACGTCCATCGAGGTCGCGAAGTCCCCGAGGTTCCGCTCCCGCCAGGCGGCGTCGAATTTCTCCGCGAGCGGGCGCTCGGCCTTCGGGAGGACGTCGGCGACGACGCGGAGGAGTTCGTTTTCCTGCACCCAGCAGCGCGCGAAGGCGTCGAGCCCGAGGACGGCCTTGACGACGGGGAAGGGCTGCAGGTGTTCGCGCCAGCGGGCTTCCTCGGCTTCCTCGCGGCGCGGATCGCCGGCGAGTCCGGTCTGGTTGAGGAGGAGGATGACGGGCTTCCCGATCCACGCGAGGACTTCCATTTCCATCGCGACGTAGGGCGCGGCCTCGGGCTGGTCGGCGGCGTTGACGAGGTAGAGCACGACGTCGGCTTCCTCGCGGACGTTGCGCACGGCCTGCTGGCTGCACCAGAGCGGACGGTCGGCGAGGCGATCCCAGACCTGGCCGAGGATCCAGCCGACGGGGGACTCGCTTTGCTTGAGGCGCTTCACGAGGCGCGCGGTATCGCCGAAGCCGGGCGTGTCCCAGAGCCGGAGGACTTCGCCGCCGGGCAGGCGGATGAGGTCGTAGCAGGTGTTGGCGTCAGTGACGTGGGCCTGGTCGTGGGCGTCGCCGACGTCCTCGCGGAGGAGGGTGCGCGCGAGGGTGGTCTTTCCGACGTTGGTGTGGGAAATGAGGCTGAGCGTGATCGCGGATCCGCCCGGGCTGTCCGGTGCTGGCATGAAGGGGAGGATCTAACCCGCGCGCCCTTGCGCCGCAACCGCTTCCGGTGCCCACACGGCGTCGGCGGCTTCCTCGTCGAGGAGGGCGAAGCGGAGTCCGCGGGAGACGAGGAGGCGTTCCCAGGCTTGGCGACGCTCGGCGAGGCGGCGTTCTTTCTCGGGCAAGCCGTCGAGGCGCGCGAGGAATTCGGAGGGATCGAGGAGGACGAGAAAGCCGCGGCCGGTTTCGGAGGCGGCGAGTTTTTCCCGAAGGCCGGTCACGAGGAGTCCCTGGGATTCTTCCTCCGGCGTCGAGGACAAGGGCGCGAGATAGACGAGGTAATCGGGGTCGCGGTCGAAGGGCTGCGAGGCGAGGAATTCCTCCTCGTCGCCATACGCGACGGGCGGCGCGAACTCGACGACGAGCGCGCCTCCCCACACGCCGTGCAGGGCCGCGCGGGCGGTGTCGCGAAGACGCGCCGGGAGGTCGGCGAGGCGGTGCGGCACGACGACGGCGAGGGCGTTGCCGCCTTTCGGTGCCACCAGCGTCCGCCGCAGGTAGGCCGCGTCGACGAAATCCCGCACCCGCAACGCCCGCGAGGCCCGGCCCGAGGAAAGGAACGCCAACGCGCCGAGAACAAGGCGCGGCGCGACCACGAGCACGCCGACCGTGATCGCGTAAAGGTGAATCCATTTCGCGGCCTCGCCTTCGCCCAGCCGCGCCTGTTCGATCTCATCCAGGGTCGGAGTCCCGATTCCGCTGACCACCGAAGCCGGAGCGAAGACCACCTCGAAGAACCGCTTCGCTGTCTCCGGCCGCTTGATGAACGTGCTCTCCCACTTCGCCTTGTACTCGTGCGCGACCCCGTCCCAATACATTCCCCCCACCGTCCCGACCACCAGCGCCGCCGCCGCGAGATGAAGCGTGACGCGCACGCGCTCTCCCCCAACCACCGCCGTCGATCGCGTCCAGCGCGAGACGAAATCCCGAACGATCCGCGCCCTCAGTCCCCCATCGTCGGCCCCCCAATCCGAAAAGTACCGCCCCCGTGCCCGCGAGGAAATCCCCTCTCCAAAACGCGCCAAGGCCCCGGATTTCCCTCGCCGGAAAACCCGGGAAACGATGAGGATCGCAAACACCGCGAAATTCCACACCAAAAGCCCGAGGAGGGGAAACGCCAGCACGTTGATGGTCGATCCGTCCCCAAGCTTATGCGCCAGGAATCCGGCCACTAGGCAGACGACAACCAGTAGAAGGCCCGGCCAACGGCGTCTGGCCGCGAAGGCCCGCAAGCCACCGACCAAGCCCGGCGCCTTCTGTTCCAGAACCGGGAGGAGCAAGCCCGCACGCTGTCCCAGATAGGCTTCGGCATTCTCCTCTCCGGCGCCGACGGCCTGGGCCGCCTCCCGCGAGGCACGCGTTCGTTCCGACTCGGGTAGCCACACGCCCTCCGGGTCGTTCTTCTCGACCACGTGGACCAGCAGGATCTCGCTCGCTCTCTTCTCGTCCATTATTCCGCTAGGGCAAAGTCCTCCGTCGCTTCCGAATGAATTGTCTCCCTCCCGCCACCGCGACCAAGGCCCCGACCAGCGCCGCGATATGCGGGACAAGCGCCTGCACGATGGCCACGACAATCTTGAAGACGAGCCCACCGACCAAACCGCCCGCCGCTCCTATCCCGATCGAGAACCATAGCCCCATCCCCTTCGTTTCCATCAGGACGCACCCGATCCATCCGACGGCGATACCAATGATGATGAAAAGCACGATGTCCATGAAGCAAGGACTTCAATTCTAACGCCCCGTTTCCACAAACGCAACGCCCCCTCCCACCACCCTTCTCAACGCTTGCGGTAATACCATTCATAGAGTCGATCCGGGGAAACCCCGATCCGGAAGAGGAACACCAGCGCCACATTGCGCATCTTTCGTAGAAAGACCCCCTCCTTCCTGAACTTCCGCATCGAGGTCCGGATCGGCGGATCGAGCAGCGCGATCTTCCCCGAACGCCGCAACTTTCCTGACATCGCCACATCCTCCATCAGCCGGATATCCCGAAAGCCCCCGATTTTCTCGAAATGGCCCCGCCGCACAAAACAGGACTGGTCGCCGTATAGAATCCCGACCACCCGCGCATACCAACGGTAAAGCCCCTCTCCCCAGGCCAGCTTCGGGTAATGCGCGCCAATATCCTTGTAGAACGCACCGCCGGTGAGCTCGGCATCCCCCGCCATCGCACCCTCCAGCGAAGACAGATGCGCCGCCGTCAATCGGGTGTCCGCGTGGTGGAAAACCAACACGTCCCCCTTCGCGGCCCTTGCTCCCTGATTCAGTTGCGCTCCCCGGCTCGGAATCTCCGCCACCAGATACCGTGCGCCGGAGCCCTCGACCATCGTCCTGATCCCCGCCGCTTCCTCTCCCGGCGTCGCATCGACCACCAGAATCTCAGGAATCCTGGGAAAGGACGTGATCTCGTCGAGAACCCGTTTCAGACGTTCCGCATCGTGGAGACACGGAATTACCACGCTGATCTCCGGCGCTTCCATCACCGCTCCGCCAATTCCGGCATGTGTTCGCGGACGATTCCTCGAGCCCAAATGCCCGCTCCCATTGTCGCCACCATTCCGATTCCCAACAACGTCCAATTCTCCCAGCCCCAGGCTTTCGATGTCCCCGCGATGGAACGTGCTCCCGCTCCCAGCGAAACGTAGACCGCCGTCCCCGGCAGCATCGCCAGCCCTGTCCCGACCTGAAAGGCTCCGACCCCCATCCGGGTCGCCCCACTCACGTAGTTCAGGACAAAAAAAGGCACCACCGGCGTGAGTCTCAGCAACGCCACAAGTCTCCAGCTCCCACGACTCAACGCCATTTCCACCCGCTGGATCCTCGGTCGCCCTTCGATCCGACGCCGGATCCGCTCCCGCAGAAGGAAACGCGAGAGCGCGAAGGCACCGCTCGCCCCCAGTAAGGCCCCGCCCCACATCACCGGAAATCCCCATCCAAAGCCGAGGACAAAGCCCGTCGCCACCGCCAGCACCGAAGCAGGCGCACATCCGATCACTCCAAAGGCCACGACCGCTCCCACGCCCAGGATGCCACGCCAATCCATGGCATGGAAGCCCGACAAGGCACCGTCCAGCCATTCCGCATAAGGCAGGCAGACACGCGCCACGAAGACCGCCATGACCAGGAACAACAGCGGGAGGATCTCCTTCCAGTGAACGTCGCGAAACGCCATCATTCATCCCCCTTCCGATTCCGCGGAGCGCGCAATCCACCCGTTCCAGCGCGCATCTTGGTTGTCGGCTCCGCCTTCACGGCCCCGGAGCGAACACCTTCAGCGTCGCCTCCAGTTTTCGGAACTCCACCGGCGTGGTTCCCGCCAGTTCGCCATCGACTTCCACCGGCACCGCCTCCTCGCTTTCGACCTTCAGGAACGCGGTCTGGAAGCAGCGCACATCGCGCAGTTTCTCCAGCTTCCCCATCGTCATTCCGGAAACATATCTCAGGATGTCGAAGAACCCCTGTTTCTCGAAAAGCACGACGTCAAGCATCCCGTCCTGATTCGACGCTTGCCGGAATAGCCTGAAAGCCGGCCCGTAAAGGGCCCCGTTTCCAATCAGGGCAAAGGCTCCCTCCATGCTCTCCCCTCCGGCCGTTTCCACCCGGATGCGCGGGGCCTTTCGCCCCGTTATCGTGAGAGCGCTGATCGCATAACTCAGTGGCCCGAAGCGCTTCTTCCGCTCCCACGTCGTCGCCTCGATGATCCGCGCGTCGTAGCCGACTCCCGCGATCTGGGCGAAGGCCTGTCCGTTCGCGGCGAAGAGATCGACCTCACGGACGTTCCCGGCCTCGATAATCTCCCAGCAGCGGCGCAGGTCATTCATCGGAAGCTCCAACTCACGGGCGAAGAGATTCATCGTTCCCGTCGGAAAGACGCCAAGAACCGTCGCACTCCCGGCCAGCCCGCCGATCACCGCGTTGATTGTCCCGTCACCTCCCGCCACCAGCACCCTCGGCGTCCCCCTTTCGGACTCCGCCTTTGCCAGCGCCCGCGCCTTTTCAAAACTATCACTCTCGACGATCCGCAGCCGATCCGACAATCCCCTCAACGTGTCCAGCATCGCACCGCCCTTCGCACTCCGCGCCGAAGGATTCAGAATCAATGGAACAGTCCCGGTCGCCGTGGTCACAGATTCGCCTCCACCAGCTCGCGCCACTCGGCTTGCATCTCGCCGCGCCCGCGAGCCGGCTTTCCCGCGCGGCGGTACCAGTATCCCGCGTTCCCGATATCCCCCTCGATCAGGTGCAAATGCGCGTGCAGCCACGAGCCCATTCGCGTGTCGAGGTCCTGCGCGATGCCGTGCGCGCGCTCCCACTCGCCCTTCCGAGCGTGCCAGAGTGTGCGCAGCTCCGCGGAAAGCCCGTCCGGAGGAGTTTCACGGGCTTCCACCGAGTCAATCATTTCTTGCACCGATGCGATCATTTCCGAACGGTTGGAAAGGCAAGGCCCTTTGGCAAACAGTAATTTTCAGGCCCTGACCGACTGCGCGTCCGAATCCGCTGTTTTCAGCGTATACTGAAACTACCGGACAAAGCATATTGACACTGCCCTTGGACGTCGCCATAATGCTTGTGAAATTTTTCACAAAGTCCCCCGAAGCACTGTTCCTCTAATCCTGTGGTCGTCAAAATCACCAACCTGCTGAAGGATGCCGCCAATACCGTCGGAGCGAAGGCGGGATTTCCGTTCGCTCTCGTCAAGGGCCACCTCGCCGTGATTGAGAAAGCGATCCGTGCCCAGGCGCGCGCCTTTGATCCCGCTGTGGAAGGCTATATCAGCTATGTCTGCGATACCAGTGGAAAACGGATTCGTCCCGCCCTCGCCATCATGGCCGGGGGTGCCTGCGGGAACGTCAATGACGGCCACGCTAAGCTCGGCACGATCCTGGAGCTGATCCACATCGCCACTCTGGTGCATGACGACATCATCGATGGCGCGGACATCCGCCGCGAGGTGCCGACCGCGAACGCGAAATGGGGCAGCGCCCTCAGCGTCCTCCTTGGCGACGCCCTCTTCGCCCACGCCCTCATGCTGGCCTCCGAATTCGACGACAATACGATTTCTCGTAAAATCGCCCGGGCCTCCTCCCAGGTCTGCACCGGCGAGATCATGCAGACCCAGCGCCGCTTCGATCTGAAACTCACCCGCGACGAATACTTCCGCATCATCGAAATGAAGACGGCCGAACTCTTCGCCGTCGCGACCGAACTTGGGGCCCGCCTCTCCGGTGCCAGCCCGGAGATCCAGGGTAACCTCCGCCAATTCGGACTCCAACTGGGCAACGCCTATCAGATCTACGACGACTGCCTCGACATCGTCGGGAAGGAGGAAGTCGTCGGCAAAACCCTGCGCACCGACCTCGCCAAGGGCAAGCTGACCCTCCCTATCCTCAACCTTATGGCCGCCTCCTCCGGAACACAGCGCGCCAAGCTGAGCAAACTCCTCATTCAGAACGAGCCCATCGACCTTTCCGTCCTCGCCGGTATCGCCGACTACGAAGGCGCCATCGAGGCCGCGATCGAGACCGCCCGCGATCTCCTCGTTCAGGCCCGCACCAATCTCGTCGGCCTCCCGGGCGAAACCTACACCGCCGGACTCGAGCAAATCACCCGCTACCTCGACGGGCTCCTCGACGACTGCGTCGCCTGACGTGCGGACGCACGGGAGTCGGTGCGGGATCTGTCTCGGAGGGTAACGCGTCAGTCCCGGGCTTTTGTGTGCCGGTCGGGGTGATGGGTTTTGAAGTGCGGGTGCGGCCCGTGCTTGAAACCGCCGCCGCCGACGAAGACGGGGAGGGTCCGGAACGCGTCGCTGCTGGCTCGCCGAGGTTGCGGCCGAGAAGGTTGGCGTCGCCCTCCCCCGACCCTCTGAGCGTGGCCAACAGGTCGCGCTTTCGGGCGGACCGGCCTTCGAGGAACCGTGTGAAGAAGACCCGGGCGGGCGAATTGGTCGAGGGAGTAGGTTTTGCGGAATCCGGAGCGACCCGCGCCCGGAACGCCGGCGAGGAAACGGGCCGAGGCCTGATGTCCGAACGACGAACGCATTTCCATGTGCTTCAAACCGGAAACGACGGTGAACTTATCACGGTGGTTGTTGACGATCCTCAGCCCGAAGCCGAAGTAATCCTCGCCGCTTCATCCGTCTCAACCGACAGCGCCCATGAGCACATTTACGAAATCGATTGTCTGCAACCTTGCAATCCGATGGGGGGCCGGGCTTTCGTGCATCACTTCAGCGATCGCGACGGAAACCGACCCCTACGAGAATTACGTGCGCAACTCGGAGGATTTCCGCGCGGTGAAGCAGGAGAAGGCATGGGCTTTGAAGGCGTTTCCGAATTGGACGTTCATGCCGTGGACTTACCAATGGCACCTCGGCTACACGGACGAATCGGGGCGCTGGAGCGTGGAGCATGGATACAACGGCGCGTTCATCGATCGCGCCGGCATCGGCGCGGAGGGATCGCCGACGGGGAAGCTCGACTGGATCAACAAATTCGGCCTTCGCTTTTACATGGACCACACGGCGGACAAGGGGCTCCTGCACTTGTGGGACGGAAACGCCGTGAAGCCGCATCTCGCCGAGCTGCATGGCACCGGAATGCGCCCCGTGCCGCTCAATGATGCGACGCGGGCCAAACTGCGCGAGCACATGCGGACGAATATCGGCGCGGTGAAAATGTCGCCGATGCGCGGGGCCTACGCGCTGGATGACGAGCCGTCGTGGGGACACTTCGTGCATCCGACGATGTGGCGGATCACGGATGACGCGTCGGCTTTTCCCAAATGGCTTGCGCAGATCTACGGCCCGGCTGCGCCGAAACGCGACCGCTGGGTGAGCTATGAGGACATCCGACCGAAGCTCGCGGCGTGGTCGGTGAAAGACTTCGATGCGAGTCCGCTGATGGACCAGTGGACGTTCAATGACGCGCTCTGGGCGAACTTCATCGGCGACCTCGTGGAGGACGCGAACGCGCTCGATCCCGCGACGCCGTGCGGCTTCGTCGGCGGGCAGAGTCCCAACGCATTTGGCGGCTACGACTACGCGCGGCTCATGCGGAAGATCCAATTCATCGAGTCGTATAACCTCGGCTCGTCGCAGGCGATCATCCGCTCTTTCAATCCGCACAACGCGCTGCCCGCCGTGACGAGCCTCTTTCATCAGTCGGTGGACGATACGATCTGGCAGACGTGGTATTACCTCGCGCACGGAAACCGCGGACACATCGGCTGGGTCGAGAAATGGTTCGACGGCAAAACGCCGAAACCGTGGCACGAGGAAGTCGCGCCGACCTTGCTCGAAGCAGCGAAAAAGATCGGCCCGCTGATGACCGGCGCGGAGTGGATTCACGACGGCGTCGCCCTTTACTACAGCCATCCGTCGATCCAACTCGGCTGGATCATGGACGCCGAGGCGCATGGGAAAACGTGGGTGAATCGCAACAACGACGAGCGCCTCGGCGGTGCCGCGAACGTCCGCCACGCGTGGGAAAACATGCTCCGCGACTCGGGCATCCAATACAGTTTCGTGAGCTACGTGGACGTGATCCAGAAAGGCATCCCGGCGGAATACAAAGTCCTGATCCTGCCCGCGTGCCTGTGCTTGTCGGATGCGGAAGCACGGCAGATCATGGCGTTCTGCCAGCGCGGTGGCACGGTCATCGCCGACTACCTGCCGGGCGTGTGGGATCAGCATGGAAAGGGACGCGCTGGCAGTGTGCTGGACGAGATGTTCGGCGTCGCGCACAGCGGCGAAATGAAGGCGGGCGATGTCTTCGGCACAAGGCTGTGGGCGGAGGTCGATCAGGACGCGAACTACTCGTGGAAAACCTACGAGGAATTCCTGACCAACCAGAATACCTGCATCCGCGACGAGAATGGCTACGACAAGGCGGTGCGTGGCATGCCCGTCGGGCACGTGCGGAAATTCGGACGCGGCAGCGCGGTGCTGATGAATCTCTCCCCGCAATGGTACAACGCCTTCCGCGTCGCGGGCGTCGTCCCGGCGCAAAAGCGCGAGGTTTTCATGCGCCACATCGCCAGCGCCGGAGTGACGCCGTGGGTGCGGATCAAAGACGCGGGCGAAGCGGAGCACGGATACGAGATCACGTATTGGACAAAGCCCGCGGACGGCAATGCGGTAGCGCGCACGCTCATCTTCGTGTGCTTCAATCCCGAGGTCACCGGCAGCTCATTCGGCGGTGGAAACTCCGACAAACTCAAGACCGCGAAGCTCCCGGTGACGCTGCATTTCCGCACCGAAGTGCGCGGCCTGCGCGACGAGCGCACCGGCAGGGAACTCGGCGACGGGCGCGAATTCACGCTCGATTGGAAGCAGAACGAAGCCGTGGTGCTTTCGATCCGCGCCCCCTGATTTTCGCGGCACTCCGCGGTGCCGTTGGGCAGCGATCGATCGCCGGTGAAAGCCATCGCCGAACCTTACACCATCGCCAACCCCGTGAGCGTCCCCGTGCTCGTTCCGAACTGATCCGCTTCGATGCCGAGACGCTGGAGCATGCTCACGTAGAGATTGCAAAGGGGCGGCGGGTCGTTCGGATCGAAAGGCAGATGCTGCCCGTGCTTGAAGCCGCCGCCGGCGAGGAAAACGGGCAGGTTCCGGGTCGAGTGACTGCTGGCGTCGCCGAGATTGCTGCCCAGGAAAACGGTCGTGCGGTCGAGGAGGCTGGCATCGCCTTCCTGGGATCCGCCGAGCTTGGCGAGGAGGTCGCGCACGGTCTTCATCGCCTCGACTTCGACGATCTTGAGCTGCGCGAGCTTACCTGGATCCTTGCCGTGGTGCGAGAGGTCGTGATGGCCGAGATTGACGCCTTCGATCGGCGGCGCGGCGGTGGAACCGGCGAGCATGATGGTGACGAGCCGCGTCGAGTCCGTCTGGAGGGCGAGATGGGTGAGGTCGAAGAGCAGGCGGGTGCGGCCAATCAGGTCCGCGGCGTTGGGAATGTCCTGTGGCGGAGGGACGTCGATTGTGGGCTTCGGCTTTTTGGCCCAGTTCCGATCGCTGACCATCTGCTGTTCCAGCTCGCGGATGCTGGTGAGGTATTCATCGAGCTTGTGGCGATCCTCGCTGCCAAGGTTGGCGCTGATCGACTTCGCCTGCTCTCGAACGTCGTCGAGGACGCTTCGCCCGTCTTCGAGATGGCGCAGTTGTTCGCGCTTCTGGGCGGGCGTCCCTTCGAGGAATAGCCTGGAAAAGACCCTGGAGGGCGAGTCGTCCGAGGGAATGAGAGCGCCCGTCCGCGTCCAACTGAGGCCGCCGGAGCCGTTGCCGGCCAGGGCCAGGCTCGGGAAGCGCGTTTGCGCGCCGATATGGCTGGCGGCGAATTGGTCGAGGGAGATCGCGTTGCGGAATCCGGGCCGACCGGCACCCGGAACACCGGTGAGGAAACTGGCCGAGGCCTGGTGCCCGAACGACGAACTCATCCCCGCGTGTTCCAGACCGGAAATGACGGTGAATTGATCGCGGAATTCCCGGACGATCTCGAGATGGGGCGAGAGCTCGTAATCGCGGCCGGCTTTGGCGGGAAAGAAGAAGTCGGGATGCAAGCCCAGCGGCGCGCAGATGCAGACCATCCGACGGGCCGGCTGGTTCATGCCCGGGGCCGCAAACGCCTCCAGCCAGGGGAGGGCGAGAGAGATGCCGGCGGTGCGGAGAAAATGGCGGCGGTCGATGTTCATGGAGACAAGGGGATGGAGTTATTTACTCTGGAAGAGCGCGCTTTGCACAACCTCGTGGATCAACGCGCGGAAGCCATAATTCTTATCGCGGACGCGGGTGACGATGGCTTCGACCTCCTCGTCATCCAGCGGTGTCGGCGGCGCCCCGGTCCCGTAGGCGAGGAGTTTCTCGGTGAGATTGCGGGCAAGCTGATCCTTGCCTGCGAGCAGGAGCTGTTTGTATTCGTCGATGTTCGCGAAGCGTCTGCCATCGGGCAGGACATCACCGGGATCGACCACCGGACCTTCGACGACCCGACGTGAATTCTCGCGGAGGGCACGGTAATGATCCCGCCAGCCGCCGGTCACGTCGAAGCTTTCCAGCGCGAATCCCGGCGGGTCGATTTCCACGTGGCAGCGGGCGCAGCTTTCCACATCGCGGTGTTTCGCGAGTTGCTCGCGGATCGTGGTGGCACCGCGGATGTCGGGCTCGATCGCCCCGATGCCCGGCGGCGGTTTCGACGGTGGGGTTCCAAGAATGCGATCCAGCAGCCAGGCACCGCGCAGAACCGGCGAGGTCGTCGTCCCGTTGGCAGTGACTTTCAGTACGCTGGACATGGTGATCACTCCGCCGCGATGGCTGCCCGGTGGCAGCGGCACCTTGCGCATCCCCGCGCCGTCAACGCCCGGGATTCCGTAGTGCTTCGCGAGACGCGCGTTGAGAAAAGTGAAATCGGAGGACACGAAATGGGTAAGGCTCAGATTGCGCTGCAGCACCTCGTCGAAGAACAGTTTCGGCTCTTTGAGCGAGGCTGTTTTGAGAACGTCATCGTATTCAGGATAGAGGGTCCGGTCCGGTTCCGTGGCGTCGATCGCGCGGAGACCGAGCCATTGGCCGGTGAAGTTCTCGGTGAAGGCCCGTGCCTTGGGATCATTGAGCAGACGCTCGACTTGCTGGCGGAGCACGCCGGGTTCGCGGAGTTCGCGGGACTCGGCGAGCGCGAGCAATTCCTCGTCCGGCATCGAGCTCCAGAGAAAATAGGAAAGCCGGCTAGCCAGCGCATCGTCGTCGAGCTCGGAGTTGTCGGGATCGATCTTTTCACGCAAGAACAAGAAGTCCGGTGCGACCAGAATGCCCTTGAGGCCGACCCGCACCGCCTGCTCGAAGGAATACCCCTCATCCAGCCTTGAGCTCACTCTCGTCAGGAACGGGCGAATGTCGTCGTCCGTCACCGCGCGTCGGAATGCGCGCCGCGCGAAGGAACGCAGGATGCGCTCGGCATCGGCCATCGGCTGCTGGGACACGACCTCGAGCCGCTCCGGATCGTCCGCGCCGGGTATGCGTT
>JAHEDC010000611.1 GCA_024641425.1 Verrucomicrobiales bacterium
TTTGCGCTGCCCGAGTTCCCCCGCCATCCCCAGCGTGGCCAAAGCCTGCACCCGCACCTGCGGAGCCTTCGTGAGTTCAAGCAACGCCACCAGCACCTCCGCCGCCTTCGCTTCCATCCCGCGTTCCTGGAAAAGCCGCTGCACCGTGTCGCGTTGCCAGCCGCTCGGGCTGTCCATCGCCTTCGCTAGCTCCGCGCCTTCAAGCCCCTCAAGATCCGGCATCTTCCGCCGATCCTTCCCGACCGGCACCACGCGATAGATCCGCCCGCGATCCGCTCCCGCACGGAGATCGAGCCGCGCCTGCGTTTCCGGCGAGATCCATTCGGGATGCTCGAGGACGAAGCGGTAGAAATCGGCGATGTAAAGCGCGCCTTCCGGGCCGGTCTTCAACATCGTGGGCCGGAACCACGGATCGGTCGAGGCAAGGAATTCAGCCTGCTCCTCGCCCGCCGCGCGGTGGCTGCGGAAGCCCGCGCCGTCGCGCTCCAGCACCTCCCGATGCACCACGTTATGCACGGGCTCGGAGATGAAGACGCTCGTTTCGAAGTCGGGCCCGAAAAGCGCGTCGCGATACGGGCTGGGACTGCAGGCGCTGGTCACGTAATTGAGCGACCACGGCTGGTTCGGCCGCTCGACCGGCGCGCTGGCCGGAAAGACGCGCGTCGGATCCTCGTAGTTCGCGAGCACACGCTTCGGGCTTTTCACCGCGAGCTTCGGATTCCGCCGCAGGTAGTGCTCGGGCAAGCCGACGTGCCAGAGCCAGGTCGGATTGTTGTTCCCGAACCAATTCCCGAAATCATCCCGCCGCCGCCCGAACTGCGACTGGGAGGACACGGCCTCGATTTCCCCCGTCTCGGGACGAAAGCGCACGTCGCGCCCTGAGATTTCGATCTCCGCGCCGGTCTTCATCGACTTCACGGTGCCGCCGCTGTCGCCGTTGGCGGCGTAGATCCAGCCGTCGAGCCCCCATTCGAAGCCGTTGACCCGATGCTGCTGGTTGCCCGGCGTGAAGCCGGTGAAAAGCACCTCCCGGAAATCCGCCCGCCCG
This sequence comes from Verrucomicrobiales bacterium, assembly GCA_024641425.1. Lineage (GTDB taxonomy): Bacteria > Verrucomicrobiota > Verrucomicrobiia > Verrucomicrobiales > DEV007 > JAHEDC01. The sequence continues at coordinate 1,049 of JAHEDC010000611.1, forward strand.
TCGCCATCGCGGTCGGTTGCGAAGAGAATGTCCGGCGCGGCCGAAATAAGAACCCCGTCGCGCCAGGGCATGACGCCCGAGGGAAAGGCGAGCCCGTCGAGGAAAACCGTCGCCTTCTCATAACAGCCGTCGCCGTCCGTATCGGTGAGGCTTTTCACCACTCCGCCGCCCTCGACGCCCAGCGGATAGTCGCGCATCTCGACGACCCACAGCCGCCCGTCCGCGCCCCATTCGAAGGCGACCGGATCGACGACCTCCGGCTCAGCCGCGACCAGTTCAACCGCGAAGCCGTCGCGCACCCGGAAACAGGCCAGCGCTTCCTCCGGCGATTTCGGCGGCGGTATGTCGAAGGCGATAAGGGCGCGCAAGGCCACGCGCTTTTCGCCCACCACCAGTTCCGCCCCCTCGATCCGGACGTCCGCCCCCACGAACGACGGCGGTTCGTGCGCCGCTCCCGTCCGCTTTCCCGCCCGCACGAACTGCGACCAGCCCTTTTCCCAACCGAGCTGCGGCTTCACCTGCGTCGACCATAACGCGATGTAGAATCCCGCCTCATCGGAACACACAAGGTCTTCGAATCCGTCGCCATTGAGATCGAAAAACCACGGTTCCCGGGCAAGCACCGCCTCGGGAAGCTTGAAATCGGCCTCCCTCCACTCTCCTGACGCCTGATCGAGTGTCTGCACCCGGGGCGTCCCATCACGCACGACGATCCTCTCGTCCCGGTCATCATGATCGAAGTCATGCAGGTCCCTTCCCCGCGTGACCCCGAGCATCAGCTGGAACACGGCAAGAAGGGCTCCCATCACCTGAGGCGCCTTGCCCGTGCGGTGGGCAAGGCGATTCGTCGGCTCGTTCACAGGCGTCCTCATGCGCGCGAGTGTAAGCTCCTCCCCTCTCGCGGGGAAGCTGAATCTCCACAAGCCCTCTGCCACTTCGGTCCGGCTCCGAGGCTGAAACAGCGGCAACTCTCAATTCCGGTCCAGCAAAGAGGCACTCATCGTGGCGTGATCGTTGCCGTTTCCCCCGAAGACCCTCTTTTTCTTCGGCCTTCGGTTTTTTTTCGATGCATCGGCGCTGATTTCGGCCTTCTCACAATCCAGAAAACCACCCTGAAAGGCCAATGTGCGGGCCATCGCCAAAACTGAATTATAATAATTATGAAAAATGCGATTTAGCGCTTGCGCCGAAATCAGATGTGATATAAATTTCATAAATTCCACAACCAATGATGGAGTTGGAACCAAATCGAACAAATACCATGAGAATGAAAACGGAATTGAAAATTAAATCGAAGAGGGCATTTTCCATCGTTGAAACGTTGGTGATGCTAACCGTCGCCGCCGTCATCGGCGGAGTAGCCGTCGTGGCCGTCAGCCGAACGGCGAAAGTGGCCCAGACGACCAAGCTCGAACAAGACATCGCGGCGCTGAATTCGGCGGTGCGGGTCTTCAAGGCAAACGGTGGCAAGATTGCCAGCAGCTGGAAGGTCTCGAAAGTGATCGACGCGTTGAAGACGAAAGCCGACGCCACCTCCGCCGCGAAAATCGCAGGCGTGAGGGGCAGTATGCTCGATCCGCGGGTCGTCGCCATTGACGAGACTTACGAGGAAGCGTCCTCGGGCCAGCCGAAGGCTCTCTGGGACAATGTGAACCATCGGTTCTATCTGTCGACCTCTGCGGAGCGAGGAACGAAGCGGTTCGCCCTCGTCGATACCGGCTCCGAAACCGTGCCCGAAGAGCGGGAGCGCACGGCCAACCTGGCCCTCAACGGCCGCAATGGCTGGGTCTGGTCCTTCACCGATACACCGTCGGTACAGCGCAACGCGCCCCGGTCCGCCGATGGACAGCTCGAACCTGAGAGTGGCAGCGGAAGCGGCTCCACGGGAGCAACGCTGGAGCCCTACGGCCCCCTTGCCCTGAACGAACCGGTGATGACGGGTGCCGATGCCGACGCCTACGAAGGGGTCGATTTCCCCGTGACGTTCGCCATGGACGATTACAATCCGGAAGGCGCCTCGATCCTCATGGTTTCGACAGACGGTCAAGAGTGGCAGGAATATACCGGCCCGATCACGGTTACCTCGCCCCTGACGATCTACGCCTACTCGGAGTCGCAGGACGAGGAAAGCTGGAATGATAGCGAGGTCATGATTGTCAATGTCACTGGTAAGCCAAACGGCGACGGCCATAGCAACAACGGTCATGGCAACAACGAGGACGGCGTCGATGTGAGCAATCCGGGCGAGGGGCTGGGTGGCCCGAACGGTGCCGTGGATCTCTCCGGCGACTTCGATGACGAAATCATCAAGGCCTGGAGCAATTAATCGAACC
>JAHEDC010000151.1:0-1960 GCA_024641425.1 Verrucomicrobiales bacterium
ACGGCGGCGCCGGCTTCGACACGCTTTCGGTCGATCTCTCGCAGGAGACGCAGGCATTCGTTTGGGACAGCGCCAACCCGGTCGCGATCACGTTTCCCAGCGGCTCCTATGTGCGGAATTTCGAGGCGATCAAGGAAGTCATCGCCACCGCGTTCAACGATGTCGTCATCCAACGCGGAAGGATCGACAACAATATCGACACCGGGGCCGGCGACGACGTCATCAATCCGGGCCTCGGCCTCGATCAGGTCAACCCCGGCACGGGAAACAACCTCCTCGTCTTTGATTTCTCGGTCGGCGACGACGCGAATCTCGGCGGGCTCACGTATTCGGCTTCCACCACCATCGAGCGGCACGCGATTGGAACGAACGCCCTCGTGGATCAAGTCCGCGTCTTCAGTGGTGCCAACGACCGCTATCATCTCACCGGCACCTCGAAAGCGGACATCCTGCGCGGCGGCACCGGAGCCGACACCTTGCTCGGCGGCGGGGGGAATGACGCGCTCGATGGCAGCTCCGGCAACGACACGCTGCAGGGTGGCACCGGGCGCAGTCCCGCCGGCGCGGACGAGGTGGACACGCTCCACGGCGGACTCGGTGCGGACACGTTCGTCCTCGGCGATGCCAGCGGTCGCTTCTATGACGACCAGTCGCCGGGCAATCCTGGTACGCAGGGCTACGCCGTCATCGATGACTTCACCCCCGCGCAAGGCGACCGGCTCCGCCTTTTCGGAGCCATCGGCGGTTACTTTCTCGGGACTTCCCCCGTGGTGGGAACACCGGGCACCGCACTTTTTCACGATTCCAACGGAAACGCCGCCCTCGACCCCGCGAGCGACGAACTGATCGCCATCCTCGCCTCGCCGGTGACACTCACCACGGCGAATACCATCGCTACCGCCGTGGTCACCCAGTTTCTCGATCCGGCGCTCATCGGTCTCGGTGCGATCGCACCGACCCTCCTCCTCGGAGAGGAAACCGGCGCACGCTTTGCAGTGCAATTCTGCATCCTGGAACCGATGCCGGCCGGTTTCTACTTCGAAATCCAAGCCAGCACCGATCTCGGTGTCGCCGATCCCTGGACCACCATTGCGGCGAAAAACGGCGGCGATCCGTGGGTCGGGGTCGCGCCCATCACGGTATCGGCCCCAGCGGGAGGCAAAGTATCGGCAACCCTTCACCCTTCACAATCCGTGCAAAGCGTGCCCAAACAATATTTCCGCTTCCGGCTTTCGAGTCAGTGATGATGCCGACTTCCAACCACGAACTACAAAAACCTATCGGATGACCTTGAGCCGGAGATAGCGCTGGCCGTTGGTTCCCTTCGGGACGGTGGCCCGGACGGTGCGTTGGGTGCCGGTGTCGGCGAGGATCTGCTGGGCCACGCCAGTATTACTCCAAACGGAGGCGAGGCCATCGTTCCATTCGACCTGATAGCTGAGGTCGGTGATGTTGGCCGGGCGGGTGTAGGTGAGGTGGAGGAACGTGGCGTCGGAGGTGATTTCGGTGGCGGCGTTATCGGCGACGAACGGATTGAGGCCGAGGGCGCATTCGAGGAGGTGATTGTAGCCGTCGCGGTCGAGATCATCGGTTGGCGAAACGATTCCGCCGCCTTGGTCGGCGGCCCAACGGGCATAAGTGCCGACCGGTTGCTCGCTGCGGTACGTGACTTCGAGGGTGGCGGGGAGGCCCCCGACCTTGTCGGAGGAATTCGCGGTGCGGTGGCCGGTGCCGTCGATGAGGAAGACGAGGGGATTACCGCTGGTCCAGCCCGGGGTGGCGACGATCTCACAGAGGATGCCGGAAAGGTCGGGCGTGCGCTGGAGTGGGCCGCGCTCGTCGACGTTTCCCCACGGAGCGGGCGACCAGACGACGGAAGCGGTCGTGCGCGGGCGGGCGGTGAGGTTGTTCGCGGTGGCGGAGAAACCGACGGGATTCGCGGCGGCCTGGGCACGGATCG
>JAHEDC010000151.1:2003-6452 GCA_024641425.1 Verrucomicrobiales bacterium
TGGCCGCGCTCTCGATGACCGCGCCGGGGGGCAAGGCCAGATTCTCGAAGCGCAATCCGACCGTCTGGTCACCCGCGCCGGTGCCGCTGTCGTTCACCATTTCAAGATCGCTGCTATCCAGGGTGACGGTTCCGGAAGCGGCTTCCTCGGCGTCCCCGGCGCTTCCCGTGATCGCGGCGGTGAGGGTCATCGGCGGAGGTGGCGTCGAATAGCGGATGGTGAGGATCGGAGCCGTCGCGGCCGCGCCATTGAACGAGACCGCTGTCCGATGTCCGGTTCCGGAGACGAGAACGACGAGGGCATTGCCACTGGCCCAGCCCGGTCGAGTCACGACTTCCTGCACGAGTCCGGCGAGGTTGGGCGTTCGTTGATCCGGGCCGCTTTGTCCCTCCGTCCAAGCTGCGGGTTGCCAGGGAACACTGATGGGAGTGCGGAGGCGAGTGCCGAGATTGAAGGTGGAGGCCACGAACGGCGTGCCATTGTCCGTCGCTTCGGCGAAGAAATCGAGGGTCGTGGGCTCGCTCTGCGATTCGTCGGCGGTGAACTGGATCGTGGCCTCCTGGATCACCGAACCGCGGGGGATCAAGAGGTCGCGGAAGCGGAGGCCGATGATCTGATTGCCCGCTCCGGTTCCGTCGTCCCGGACGAGCTCGAGGTCGGTACTGGTGAGATTGACGGTGCCGTCGGCGGCCTGCTCGGCGTCATCGGCACCGTTCGCGATACTCGTGGTGACGAACGGGACCGTAATAAAAAGCGTGGCGGTGTGGATCGAGCCGATCGGGTCCGTCACGCGGACGAGGAAATTGTTCATGCCGCTGTCCGTCGCGGCCGGCGTCCCGCCGAGGGCACCATTTCCGGCTACGGTCAGCCACGCGGGGCCCTCCATTTTGCTGTAGGTAAGGCTGCCCGTCCCGATCGCCTCGCCAGAGAGACTCGCGGTATAAGCCTGGCCCATCGCCGCGTCCGGCTTGTGAATCGGGGCGGTGCGGAAGCGCGGCGGCGGCGTGGTCGCGATGGCGGCGACCTCCGCATCGGTGAGGGCCGAGCTGAGGAAGCGGAAATCGTCGAAGCGCCCGGCGAAGAGCGGATCGACGGCGAAGCGGCTTTTGCCGAGGTAGTTGAACTTCAGGGCGGTCTCGCCGACGTCGCTCGGGTTCAGGGTCATCGCGGTGTCGATGGCGACGCGGGTTCCGTTGACGAAAAGTTTACCGGTGTTACCGGCGAGGGTGACGGCGACGTGGGTCCACTCGCCGACCGGGAGCGCGGGGGCGTCGAGCCGCTGGACGGTGCCGTCGCGCTCGATGTTGAAGCGTAGGGTGCCCGCGCCCGATTTCGGGGTGAGGAAGGCGGTGCGGTTGCCGCCTTCGCCGAAATCGAAGATACGCTGCCAGTTCCGCCCGCCATTCCAGTAGACCCAGCCCGCGAAGCTCCAGTCGCCATTGTTCCCGATGCGGGGGGAGACCTGGAGGTAGTCCGCCGCGCCATCCAGCGCGATGCCTTGGCCGTGCTTCCCGGCGGTGAAGACGGGAGCGCCGACGACCATCGCGTCCTGGCCGTTGCCCCAACTGTCCAGCGCGTCGCCGTCGAAGGCGAAGCGCGCCGACGACCCGGAGCCGGCGTCCGCCGTCCGCTGCTGGTAGGCCAGCGGCGATTTCTGGTCGCGGTAGGTGTCGCCGGCCGGCGTGCGGGAGCCGTCGTCCCACTTCACGCGGCGGACGTCCTCGACCCAGTTGTAGATCGCGTAGCGCTCGACGAAAGGCGCGTCATCGAGCATCTGGACGATGGCCGCGACAGCGGCCTGCTGCTGCGCGAAGGTCGGGTCCGCGCAGCTCGTCCAGTTCGCGCCGTTGTTCCACTCGGTGACCCAGAGCGGGCGTTTCACCATGTCGTGGATGCCCTTGAGGAAGTCGTAGAACTGGCTCGCCGTGCTCGCCGGATTTCCGACAGCGCCATGGCAGCGGTAATAATGCACGGGCACGAAATCGACGCGCAGGTTCGCCGCGTCGGCCTGGGACATGAAGTCAAAGAGCCAGGAAAGCCCGCCGTCCGAGACCGCCGGCGCGCCGAGCCGCAAACCCGGCCCCAACGCATCCGGCCAGGCGTTGATCGCCTGCGCGACCGTCAGGTTCGCCTGGTCCGCGTGATCGGGTTCGTTGAAGCCTAGGAGGTGGGAAGCTCCGCGCGCCTGCCAGTCCTGGTTCAGGCCCGGCCAGTAGCGGGTCTGGCGGATCGGGACGTATTCCCAATCCAGCGGCGAATTCCGGTCAAGGTTCCAGTTGTAGGTCCAGTCGACGTCCAGGCCGGACTCAATGTTGCCCGCGATCCCCTTCTTGCCCGTCCAGCGCCACGGGAAGACGCGAATGAAGCGCACCTTGTCCTCCAGCTGCGAGGGCAGCCGGCTGACCACGAGGTCACCGTCCTGCGCGACGTAATTGCGGCTGAATCCCGTCCCGTCCTCGTTCGCGGCAAAGGTCGCGGTGAAGCCGCGTTTCAGCTTGAAGGAAGCGATGTTCGACGCCATCGCGCCGAGCCGCGAGTCGTCGTAGGCGACGTACGAATCGAGCCACGCCGAGCGCCCGGCGAAGAAGCGGTGGTCAAAGACCTCCAGTGGTTGGAGATCGGGACGCTGCGGGATGACGACCGCGCCGCGCGCGTACTGCACAATCCGGACGTTGCCGTCCCGCACCGCCGCCGCGCCCTTCACCCGGATGCGACCAAGGAAGGTCGCGTTCACCTGGGAGGGTGTGAACTCGGTCATGAGCAGCCACGCGTCCGGCGAATTCAGATGGATCACGCTCCCGGCCAGCGGATCGCCGGTGCCGGTGATGCGCAATTCCGCGCGACCGGAGAGCGTCACGGTCGTATTCGTCAAGATCGCGGTTGTCCGCACCGCGTCGCGGAGATCCAGCGACTGGGCACCGGAGGTTTTCGCGCAGAGAACGACGAGGCCGAGCATCGCGCCCAGGTTCCTTAGGGATCGGTGGGGCGGAAAGAGGGCTAGGTAAGGCGAGCGCATGCGACGAAACGGGGCCTTCACCATAGACCAAGGGCCCGAGAGCCGTCAACCGAGGCCCTCACGATAGGTTCGCGGAGGTGAGTTTCATGCAGCCATGATCCCTTCCGTTAGAGCGCCGTGAAGGTATTCATGACTTCCGGAAACGAAAAACGGCCTGCCACCGGAGTGACAGGCCGTTTAGACGAACCAAGTTCTTCCGATTCAACCCATCAACGCTTCGCGCTCGGCGTGGTGTCCCCCTCGAGGTCGCCGAGGGCGAACTGCACACCGGCGAGGTAGTGGGCGACGACCTTGGGATTCCAGTAGGCGTCCTCGCGATGGCCGAGGTTGCAGTAGAAGACGCGGCCCTCGCCGTATTTCTGCACCCACCCGACGGCGTAGTCGTTGTCCTTGCGCTTCATGCCGCCCTTCTTGAAGTCGGTGCCGTCGGGATCGAGGCTCAGCAGCACGCGCAGGTTATCGCGGGAGTAGGGTTCCTCCTTGTACTGATAGATCTCGTCGATGGTCTCGAACTGCGTCGCACCCTCGAAGCACTTGCAGGTCGCGTGGCCGGGATCCTCGATCTTCAGCGTGACCTTCTCGTGCCAGGGATGGCCGTCGAAGTAGCCGCCCATCATCTTCCCGTACTCGGGCCAGTCGTAGAAGGTGTCGGTCGCGGAATGGATGCCGATGAGGCCCTTTCCACCCTTCACGAACGCGACGAGGGCTTCCTTTCCGGCCTCGTCGAAGAGTTCGTTGCCGGTGGTGTTGAGCATCATGACGGCGTCGAAGCGTGTCAGGTTTTCCGCGGTGAAGACGGCGGGATCCTCGCTGTGCTCGATGCTGAAGGCACCGGTCTTCTTGCCCATCTCGCCGAAGGTATAGACGCCGTGACCGATCGAGCTGTGGCGAAAGCCCTTGGTGAGGCTGAAGACGAGAATCTTGCGTTCCTTTTTCGCGGCGGCGGGCGCCTTCTCGGCGAGGGCGTTGCGGATTTTTTCCTTGTCGGCGTCGGACACGCCCTTGGTGGCTTCGCCGACTTCGGCGAAGAGGCAGGGGACTGATGCGAGGAGGATGAGGCCGGTGAGAAAGCGTGCGGTTCGGGAGCGGATCTTCATATGCTGGAAATGGGAATGGATGTTCGGGTGGAACGAAATCCTCGCCGGATTTCCAATTCGACGCAAGAACAACGGAGACCATCGAAAGGGGCCCAACCCCTGTCCGGGCGGACTTGTACTCCGCCGTGAACGACTCAGACCGCAGCCGGGAAAAGCGCGCCCTCCGCGGCGGGCTCCGGAGCCGCCATGCCGGGGGTCGGGGCCTGGGGGACGAGGCCGAGTTTTTCCATGAGCCGGAGATCCTGCTCGGCCTGCGGGTTGGCGGCGGTGAGGAGCTTGTCGCCGTAGAAGATCGAGTTCGCGCCCGCGAAGAAGCAGAGCGCCTGCGTCTCTTCG
>JAHEDC010000151.1:6462-12671 GCA_024641425.1 Verrucomicrobiales bacterium
CGGACGAGATCGAAGGTATCGACCGGCGGCGCGCCATCGAGCGGGGTGCCGGGCATGGGCATGAGGCTATTGATAGGGACACTTTCCGGGGCCGGATTGAAGTTCGAGAGCACTTCGAGCATGCGGAGGCGGTCGGCGACGGTCTCGCCCATGCCGACAATGCCGCCGCAGCAGACGGACATGCCGGCGTCCTGCACGTTGCGGATCGTGTTGAGGCGATCCTGGAAGGTATGCGTCGAGACGATGTTCCCGTAGTGCTCGGGCGAGGTGTCGATGTTGTGGTTGTAGGCGGTGACGCCGGCCATTTTCAGGCGCACGGCCTCGTCGGGGCCGAGTTCGCCGAGGGTGACGCAGACTTCCATCCCCAGTTCGCTCACTTCCTCGATGATGCCGACGACCTCGTCGAAACGGCTCGTCCCGGCGCGCACGCCTTTCCAGGCCGCGCCCATGCAGAAGCGGGTCGATCCGCTTTCGCGCGCGGCGCGGGCGCGGTCCATGATATCGCATTTTGCCATGAGACGCTCGGCCTGCACCCCCGAAGTGTAGCGGGCGCTCTGGGCGCAATACTTGCAGTCCTCGCTGCAGCCCCCGGTCTTGATGCTGAGCAAGGTGCAGAGTTGCACCTCGTTGCCGCTCCAATGCCGCTCGTGCGTCTCGCGCGCCTGCTTTAGGAGATCAAAAAAGGGCAGGTGATAGAGGCGGTCGAGTTCGGAAAAGTCCATAAACGGGGAAAGTAACAGGGGGCAGGGGAGCAAGTAGCAAGGAAGGAGGTAAGGTAGCAAGAGCTCACTGAAAACTGAACACTTAATGCTTAAAACTCCCTCGCTCCGCGAGGGCTAGTGTTTCCAGTATCCTCCGTCGGTGATCTCGGGGAGCCGGTCGTGTTGGAGCGGGCTGTAGTCGGTCTTGCCCTTGGCTCCCCACATCCGGGTGCCCGTGGCAGAGCGCCAGAAAGCGCTCATGCTTTCACCCGTGTGGCAGCCCCAACTCTTGCAGAAGGCTCCCTTGGCAAAGGCACTGCGTTTTATCTTCTTCAAATCGTCCTGATGAAGCCAGGCGCGGCAGGCACCGCTGATGTGGTTGCTGTAGTCGAACATGAAGGCGTACATGTTCGAGTGCCCGAAGTATTCGAAGCCGCCGATCTTCACGGAGCGGCGGTTTTGGCCGGAGTTGATGTAATTGATCACGTCGTCGCCGCTATCGAACCAGACGAGGCGAATCGGGTGCTTGAGGTCCCGGGCGAAATACTCGTCGCGCACCGACTCGATATACTGCAGAAGCGGCACGCCCTGTTCGGTCGCGCGGCGCTCATAGGCGGGGCGGTAGACCATCCAGGTAATATTCGCGGAAGGGCCCTTTTCCTTCACGATCTGGGTCATGCGGAATTTGGCCGAACGAATGAAATTCCCCCACCACTGGTCGTGCTGGTCGATTTTCCGACGAAGGGTCTCCCAAGCCTGGAGGGCCGGCCCCCCGCTGACAATGATGATCTCGTTCCGAGCTTTGTCCTTGCTGCCGAAAAAGGCGTCGGCGTCCGGAACGGCGAGTCCGAGGAGAACAACAAGGGAGACGACAAGGGTGAGAGGGCGAAGCATGACAGAGCACTTTAGAATGCCGGGACGGGCTCTCAAGGAATCTTTTCGCCCGCGACAAGGTCGTCGAGAGTCTGCCGCTCGCGGACAACGCTCGCGGTCGCGCCCTCCACAAGGATCTCGGCGGGGAGCGGACGCGAGTTGTAGTTCGAGGCCATGACGAAGCCGTAGGCGCCCGCGCTCATGAGCGCGAGGTAGTCGCCTTCCGCCACGGAGGGGATCTCGCGGTTCTGGGCGAAGAAGTCGCCGCTCTCGCAGATCGGGCCGACGACGTCGACGGTCTCGGTCCAGCTTTTCTCCGACATCCGGACGGGGACGATGTCGTGGTGTCCCTCGTAGAGCGCGGGGCGGATGAGATCGTTCATCCCGGCATCGACGATCTTGAAGGTCTTGGCCGAGCCCTTCTTCTCGTAGAGCACCTTCGTCAGGAGAACGCCGGCGTTTCCGGCAATGAAGCGGCCGGGCTCAAGAAGAATGCGCACCCCGAGCGGCTTGAGAAGGGGGACGAGGGCCTCCGCGTATCTGGCGACCGTGAGCGGCACCCCCTTTTCCTCGGCGACCGGTTCCGGCGGGTGGCTCCACCAGGCGCTATGGCCGCTGGCGAGCGAGTCCTGGTAAATGATCCCGATCCCTCCGCCGATGCTGAAGAACTCGATGGCGTGCGCCTCCTTTAACTCCGCCACAAGCGGGGCCACCTTCCTCACCGCCTCCAGAAAGGGATCAATCGTCGTCAGCTGCGAGCCGATATGCATCTGCACGCCGCGCAGGATCAAGTGCGGCAGTTCCGCCGCCGCCATCGCATAGACCTCGGCGATGCGGCCGAAGTCGATGCCGAACTTGTTCTCACTCTTGCCGGTTGAGATGTACTTGTGGGTCTTCGCGTCCACGTTCGGGTTCACCCGCATCGAGACCGGTGCCTTCTTTCCCACCTCCCCGGCCACTTGGTTGATGAAACGCAGCTCGGCCACGGACTCCACGTTGAACGAATGGATCCCCTTCTCCAGCGCGTATTCGATTTCGGCGCGCGTTTTGCCCACGCCCGCGAACGAGCATTTCGAGGGATCGCCGCCCGCCTTGAGGACGCGGAACAGCTCACCACCGGAAACGATGTCGAAGCCGGCGCCCTCCTTGGCCAGGCGATTGAGCACGGCGAGGTTCGAGTTCGCCTTGACCGCGAAGCAGATCAGGTGATCCAGCTCCGAGAGCGCCGAATCGAGACGCCGGTAGTGGTCGCGAAAAGTCCCGCCGCTGTAGACGTAAAGCGGCGTGCCATGTTTCTCGGCGAGAGCCTGAAGATCTACGTCCTCGCAGAAAAGGGTGTGGTCGCGGTATTCGAAGGAATGCATGGCCGATTCTTAGCCGCAATGCCGGATTTCGGCAAGTGGGGAGGTGGGGGATCGCCTCGGAAAAGGCTGCCGCCCTAGCGGATCTTCGCGTCGGGCAGCTCGGTCTTGATGCCTTCGTCGAGGGGCATGGTGTCTTTCTCGATACCGAGGGCCTTGAGTTCGGTTTCGAGGAGCGCGGCGAGTTCGGTGACGCGTTCCTTTTGCGCGGGATCGCTGATGAGGTTGTGGCGTTCGAGCGGATCCTCGCTGATGTGGTAAAGCTCGGCCATGTGGCGGTCGGGCTTTCCGTCACCAGGCGGGTAGTGCATGTATTTCCACTCGGCGGTACGGATGCCCCGGATGTTCGGCGTATAGGGGAATTGCCTCTCGTAGTTGTAGTGGTAGACCCACGCCTTCCGCCAGTCGGGATCGACACCGTCGCGGAGAAGCCCGCCGAAGGAGCGGCCGTGGATATTTTCGAGAGCGGGGGCCCCGCAGAGTTCGAGGATGCTCGGGGCAACGTCGATAGTGAGCACCGGCTCCGTGACGTCGCGCGGATTGTCGGGGGCCACCGCGCCCGGATAGCGCAGGACCATGGGAATGCGGATGCTGGCCTCGTGCATCGTCCGTTTGTCGACCATGCCATGCTCGCCGTTGAGCAGGCCGTTGTCGCCCATGACGATGAAGATCGTGTTCTCGAACTCGCGCGCCCCTTCGAGAAAGGCGCGGAGCCGGCCCACGCTGTCGTCGAGCGAGAGGATCGTGCCCCAATAGGCGCGGGTCATGTTCTCGAAGGCGCTCACACCCTCCGGGCTGTCATCGGGAAAATTCTTCCGCCATTCGAAGAGCGGGCCGTAGATTCCATGCCAAGTGTAAAGCCGCTCGTTGATCCAGGCAGGTTTATCATCGAGTTGGAACGCGCTGTGCGGGTATCGCACGGCCACACCATCGAAGGCGTGCTCGTATTTCGGCTCCGGGAAATAGAAGCTGTGCGGGGCCTTCTGCCCGACCATGAGGAGGAAGGGCTTGTCGCCCCGGTCGCGCTTCAGCCAGTCGATCGCCATGTCGGTCACGACCGTGGTGTAGTAGCCTTTCACGACCTCGCGCTTCTCGCCATTGAGATTGAATTCGGTGTCGAAATAGCTGCCCTGTCCCTTGTGGGTGACGAACCAGTTGAAGCCGGGGCGCGGCTCGTCGTTGTCCTCGCCCATGTGGTATTTCCCGATGTAAGCGGTGTCGTAGCCCGAATCCTGAAGGACGCGCGGAAAGCTCTTCAGCGTTTCCGGGTATTCGGTGAAATTGTTGGTGACCCCGTGGGCGTGCGCGTAGAGGCCACTGAGGATCGAGGCCCGGCTCGGGGAGCAGAGCGAGGTCGTGCAGAACATGTTCCGGAAGTTCACGCCCTCCGCCGCCAGCTTGTCGATCTGCGGTGTCTGAAGGTGCGGGTGGCCCGTGCAACCCAGGCAGTCCCAGCGGATATCGTCGCAGATCATGACAACGACATTCGGCGGCTTCGCCTCGGAGGGGTTTCCAGTGGCGACGAGCGCGCAGGCAAACGCGTGCAGAATCGGAATCTTTCGCTTCATTCGGCAATCCTGCCCGAAGGGCGCGAAAAGAGCAAGCGCGGCAATTGGCTCAGACGTGCCAGCGGATGATGTCGTCGAGCACGTAGAACTGCCGGTCTTTCCGGATCGTTTCCATCTCCTCCTTCAAGCCTTCGAGGGTGAAGTAGCCACGGGTGCCATCGAATTCGCGAACATCATCGATGAGGATGACCAGAGGCTCGACGTCGGAATTCCGGATGTGCTCCAGCTCGCCCGCGATCGGGCTCTCGTCCTCGACGAATTGCGGCACCTTCGAAAAATAATGACCGTCGAGCCAGAAGATCGCCGACTTTCCCTTGATCTGCGCGAGCACCTTCTCGAGCACGACCGCGCTGTCACCCTCGTGGATCGTGATGTGCGGGTCCGATTTGAAGATCCGCCGCGCGCGCGCCGCGAATTCGGGATTCAGCTCGATGGAATGCAATTCGGGGAAGTCGTGCCTCAGGGCACTAAGGGTGCCGCCGCGATAGGTTCCCGTCTCGACGAAAACATCGGCCGGAAAGCGCTTCGCATACTCGCGAAGGATGCGCCGCTTGACGAAGCCCGAGGGCGGATGCGGGCAGCCGTTCCGGAGCCACCTCCGGTAGTGAATCGGGGTGCGCAGCGCCGAGGTGAAGTCGTAGACCCAGGTCGAGCGTAATTGTTCTTTGAGGAATCCTAGCATTTCTTTGTCGATGGCATCGATAACGCGATCCGCCCCCGGGAGCAACGCGCGATTTCCTCGTCCTTCCTTTCCCTGGAGCTCACAGGGCTTCGAAGCGCCCGGCGCCTCGGTTTTTCCGCACTCTTCCCGCCTCGAAGACATGACCGCTCATCGCAATGTAGACGCCAGGGCCGCACGCGTTGAGGGCTCCCACGGCACAGCCGATATTGAACTCGGCGTCCGACTGCCGGAAGCGCGCCGGGGCCATCGATCCGGTGAGGACGATGACCTTGCCTTGCTCGCGGGCGACCTCCGTGAGGACCGCCGCGGTCTCGGTCATCGTATCGGTGCCGTGGGTGATGAGAATGTGGCGGTGCTCGCAGGCCGCGACCGCGGAGCGCACCCTCTCGCGGTCAGCGGCGTTCATTTCGAGGCTGTCTTTACGCATGAGAGAACAGACCCCGAAACCGAAAGTCACGCCCGCTTCCCGGAAGACGGCCTGGATCTGCGGCTCGCCGACCGCATACTCGCTGCTGGCGTCGAAGTAGATCTTGTCGATCGTGCCGCCGGTGGAGAAGATCTGGAGGAAGTCGAAGGGGGTCATGGCACATCGGGAGCGCGCAGGCACTCGAAGACCTTGTGGGAAAAGTAGCGTTCCATCCGGTCCGGAAAAACGGTGACAATCGTGGCGTCGGGGCCGAGTCGGCGGGCGGCTTCGAGGGCGGCCGCGAGGTTCAGGCCGGAACTGGGACCAACCGGAAAGCCGATTTCCCAGAGGCGGCGGGTCAACTCGAGGCAGCGGCAATCGCCGATCTCGATCTCGGTCGCCGGATCGTCGCACCACGTGCGGTAGATTTCGGAAATCCCGTCCGCCACCCCTGGCACGTCCGAACTGAATCGCAGGCTACAGCATTCGGGATTCGACGCGAAGGCCCCGCCTTCCCGCGGAATTGCCGCGAACGCCCGCGTCGCATGTCCCTCCGCCGTGAAGGCCTCATGGAGCCCGCGCAAGGTACCGCCGGTGCCGATCCCGCTCACCACCGCG
>JAHEDC010000612.1 GCA_024641425.1 Verrucomicrobiales bacterium
CACGTATTATCATGAGCGATACGGATCCCCTTGATCTGTCCAATTTTCAGCTGACTCCGGACTGGCTGAAATCCCCGCAGAAACCCCTGCAGAACTTCGAGGATCGGGGCGATCGCGGCGGTCGGGGCGATGGCCGTTTCGGCGGAGGCAAAGGAAAAGGCGGCGGCCCGCGCCCAGGTGGCGGCCCACGCCGCGATGGCGGCACTCGCCCCGGCGGTGGCCCACGTGGAGATCGTCCCGGCAGTGGAGGCGGCGGCGGTGGCCCTCGCGGCAATCGTCCCGGTGGCCCGCGCCGCGACGGGCCGCGCCCGGATGGGGATCGTCCGCAGCGCGACCGCGATTTCAAGGGCGGCGGCGGACGCCCGCAACGGGATGATCGGCGTGGCGGCGGCGACCGTCGTCGTGACGACCGACGGCGCGAGGCTCCCCCGACCATCGACGGACTCAAGATGCATTTCATCCCGCACGAGAGCGGCGTCGCTTACCTCGCCCAGCAGATCAAGGTCACCGGCCGCGCCTACTCCGTTTTCGATCTGGCCAAACTCATCATTTCCGCCAACGACCGCTACAAGGTCGTTTTCGAGAAAGACCGCTCCCCCGCCGGACAGGCCCTGCACCTCTTCCAGTGCGACCTCGACCACTCGCTCTGGCTCTCCCGCGAGGACGCCCTGCGCCACGCCCTCCGCTCCAAGGCCCTGGAGAAATACTACCGCGTCGAAACCATCGAAACGGACCCCCCGAAGGGAAACTTCAGCGTCATCGCCGTCTGCGGCCTCAGTGGCGAGATCCTCGGTCCGCCGAACCACCACGACTACCAGCCGAATCTCCTCCGCCTTCACCAGAAGCGTTTCGCGCACATGCCGCTCGAGCACTTCAAGAACCGGATCGTCATGGAGAAGGGCGAGGAGATCCTCGAGAAGTGGAAGGCCAAGCTCAGCACCGAAACCCACTACATCCCCCTCGACCCGAACGCCCCGGCAGAGGAGGCCCCCGCCGAGACGGTGGCCGAGGCCGAACCTGAGGCGGAAGTCCCCGCCGAGGGCGAACTTGCCGCGGAGGTCACCGCCGACGCGTCCCCCTCCGAAGAATCCGATCCGTCAGACGAGGTCGAGGTTTCCGAAGACCCCACTTCCGAGGAATCCGAGCAGGAGCCCGAGCCCGCCGAAAAGCCCAAAGCCGCCCCGACCGCAGGCGCCCTGAAATCCCGCGCCGAGCTCGAGCGCCATTTCTCCGAGAACCACGCCGACACCCTCATCCGTGAGGTCGCCGAAGGCTCGGTCGAAGGCAACGCCGACGGCCGCCACCTCGACTCCCGCCTGCGCTCGCTCATGTCCTCGCTCTGCGAACGCCAGAAGCACTTCCCGATGGATCTCGTGCAGAACCTCTGCCGCCGACTCGAGGATCACGGGCTCCGCTTCTTCAAGCGCGACCAGAAGGCCGTCTACGTCACCCGCTCGCGCCCGCGCTATCTCGCCGACAGCTCGTCCCTTTCCGACACCATCCGGCGCATTCTCGAATACGTTCGCGATAAGCCGGGCACCGACCTGAACAAACTCGCCGCCGACCTCATCCCGCGGGTCACCATCATCACCACCAAGCCCCAGCCGGCCCCGGAGGCAACCCCGGATGTCCCCGAGCCCGAAGCAAAGGAATCTCCCCAAACCGAGGAGCCTGTGCCTGCTCCCGCCGCAGGCGAATCCAACGTATCTGACCCGTCAGATTCGTGCGATTCGTCCGACTCCGCCCCCGAAGCGATCTCGGATACGACTCCTTCCGAGGCCAATCCCGCGGAACCGCCCGCCCCCGAAGCCGCGGAGCCGTCAACTGCCGCTCTTGAATCCGAAGTGTCCGCCCCCGAAGCTCCAACGGAAGCCACTCCCTCGGAACAGCCCACCCCCGAACCAGCCCCCACCCTCTCTAACTCCGAGATCAAAGTCCTCCAGGATCTCCGCTACCTCGTCCGCGAGGGATACGTGATCGAATACAGTGACGGCACCCTCTTCTCCTCGCCCAAACCCGCGAAGAAAAAAAAGAAGAAAAAGCCCACCGCCACCCAACAGCAGAAGCCCGGCCAACCGGCCCCCGCGAAGGCGGAAGCGCCAAGCTCCGATACCCCGCCTCCAACCGAAGCAGCCCCCTCACCCGAGCCCAACCCGGACCCCCATCCCGAACCGAACCCGGAGCCCACTCCGGCCCCGTCCTCGCCCGATCCGGCCCCTGCTCCCGAACCGGAGCCCCGCCCCACGCCCGAGCCCGAACCTGCTCCCGAACCACCGGCCAGCGACGACTCCCCCGCGTAAACCGCCTCCACGGCGTCCCTTTCCCGATCTTAGCGCCCTTCGCGCCTTCGCGGTAAATCCTCTTCCTCCCTAAAAACCGCCAGAATCCCCGCGAACGCCGATCCCCCGAACTTCCCCGGCCCCGGTTCGACGAACAATTCCGAGATATCTCCGTCAAGGAAGAGCGCGTCCGGACACCCGAGTTCATCCCGGAACAAGGCCGCGAACTCCCAAAGGTTCCCGAAGCGTTCCTGTGTCCGCACCGTCGCCGCGAACCAGATGTTCCCCTCCGCATCGACGCCCACCCCGTTCCGGATTAGTCGGTTCGGCGACCCTTCGTTGAACTTCGGATGCGACCGCCCCGTCGAAAGCAACATCGGCCCCGACTGCACCGCCATCCTCGCCTCGACCCTGCTTTTCGTGTAAGCCGTCGCTTCCATCACCCCCGCCGCCCCGTTCTTGTCGACGTAAAAGACTCCATTCGGCTTCAGGAAGAAATTCCCCGGCGCGTCCTCCAGATTGAGCGGCACCTTCTCCTCGCCCTCCTCGACATGCAGCCCCGTCGGCCGGTACCCCGGCTCGAAGATCCCCGCATTCATCAGCACCAGAGGCTTCCGCCCCTGCGCCACCATCGCATCGCGAAATTTCCCCAGCGTCCCGAAAGGCTTCCCCTCCTCGTTCTGCCAGAATAACTCGACCCGTTCCGTCGCCGCCTCCACCCGCACCACCGCGTAGTGCACTCCCCGGAAGACGACCTCGCGCGATTCATGCCCGAAACCGGACGTGATCGAAAGAAACAGGCAAAATGCGGCGCATCGTAATCTCGGAAAAGGCATCTCCCATCCTACCACGCCCCTTCCCCATCGCCATCGCCGGAACACATCCCTTTCAAGCCCCCTTCATCCTTCGCGCCCTTCGCAAACTTTGTGGTGAACCTCTCCCTCCGTTTGCCCGACGAAATGCGCGGGATGCACCGGAAGAGACTCCAATCAAGACCGGCACATCCCGCGTTCCGCTTGCTCGTTGCTTCGCAGGAATCGGGAAAATCTTCGCGCGTTCATCGCGCCGGCTCCGCCGG
>JAHEDC010000613.1 GCA_024641425.1 Verrucomicrobiales bacterium
AAACCGCTACGGGGTGACTCCCCTTGCGCTGGCCTGCCAGAACGGGAACACCGAACTCGTCGAGGCCCTGCTCGCGGCGGGAGCGGGTCCTAACACCGCCCAACCCGGCGGCGAAACCGCCCTCATGACGGCGGCGCGCACGGGAATACCGGGCACGGTGAAGGCGCTCCTTGCCGCCGGAGCGGAGGCGGACGCCCGTGAGCGGAACCAGCAGACCGCCCTCATGTGGGCGGCGGCGGAGGGACACGCGGAAGTGGTGGAACTTCTCCTCGCCGCCGGGGCCGATCCGAGGGCGCGTTTGAAATCCGGTTACGACGCCCTGCTTTTCGCGGTCCGCGAGGGAAAAATCGACGCCGTGAAGGCGCTTCTGAAAACCGGCATCGCTATCAACGCCGCGACCGAGAACGGCGGCGGCGGCCGCTCCCTTCCGAAAGGAAGCACCCCGCTCACGGTCGCGACCGAGAACGGTCACTTCGATCTCGCGATCGTCCTGCTCGCCGCGGGCGCAAACCCGAACGACCAGCGCTCCGGCTTCACCCCGCTCCACATTCTGACCTGGGTGCGGAAACCGAACCGCGGGGACGGCGACGACGGCATGCCGCCGCCGATCGGCTCCGGCACGATGACGAGCCTTGATTTCGCGCGGGCGTTGGTCGATCACGGGGCCGACGTGAACGCGCGCCTCAAGCGCGGCCCGACCGGCGGAGGTCAGCTCGGGATGCCCGGAGCCACGCCTTTCCTCCTTGCCTCCAAGACCGCCGACCTTCCCTATCTCAAACTGCTCCTTGAGCTGAACGCCGATCTTCTCCTGCCCAACAACGAGGGCGTGACCCCGATTATGGCCGCCGCCGGTGTCGGCACCCGCTTTCCGACCGAGGAAGCCGGCACCGAAGAGGAAGCACTTGAAGTCGTCGAGTTCCTCCTCGGCCTCGGCGCCGATTTGAATACGGTAAGCACGAACGGCGAGACCGCAATGCACGGAGCCGCCTACAAGAGCCTGCCCGCGATGGTGCGCTTCCTCGCCCGGAAGGGTGCGGACGTCTCCATTTGGAACCAGAAGAACAAAAGCGGCTGGACGCCCCTCATCATCGCCCAGGGATTCCGCCCCGGCAACTTCAAGCCCGCGCCGGAAACCATCGAAGCCCTCAGCGAGGTGCTGCGCACGGCCGGAATTGACCCGCCGCCACCTCCCGAACGAAAACCGCCCGGCAAAAAAAAGGAGTACCCCTGATACCCGACCGCATTCTCAGGCGCTTCCCGTTGCCACTTCCCTGCCCTTGTCGCGGGAAAACTTCGTTTCAAATGGCCCAAACCGTGTTATGGAGGCTCCCTCCGGTCGCACAACCGAACCCAATCGCCGGCCGCAGTCCTATCCAATACAAAGTAATCCAATGAAAATCGCTACCTACCTATCCGTGCTCGCTGCCGCCGGCTTCTTCGCCATCGGTTGTGACAAGAAAAAGGACGATCCGGCACCGGCCGCGAAGACGCCCGAGAAAACAGACCCCATGCCCGCGAAGCCGGACGAGGAGGAAAAAGAAGCCATGCCACCCAAGGAAGAGGCGGCACCCACGCCGCCCGCCGATCCTGATCCGGAGCCGGTTGTCGAACCCGACGCCGAACCCGTCGTCGATCCGGATTCGACACCCGCGAAAATCGGTGACGAAGCCACGCTCCAGCCGATCTTCGAGAAAGGCTTGAAGGGATTGGAGGAGTTGCTGGTCTCCCTGGAGGAAGCGACGGATGTCGATGATGCCGTGGCACGCCTGACCGCGCTTGAGCCCAAGTTCGAGGCATTGGGTGCCGAAATGACGGCCGCCGGACGGCCGGATGACGCCACCGCCGAGAAATTCAAGGCCCAGTTCGATGCTATGGAGGCCGATTTCGGCACACGCATGGAGGCCGTCATGGGCAAGCTCATGGGTGTCGATCCGAGCGATCCAACCGCGGAGCCTTCCGCGGAGGTGCAGGGCGCCGTGATGGGAAAACTCCTCCCCACGATGGGCAACCTCATGGGCCACTTCGAAAAAGCCTGGCCGAATATGGGCAACAACTAGCCATTGGCTCCGCCCACACCTTCGATTTCCAATCCAAAGGGGCGTCCATCACGGGCGCCCCTTTCTCGTTTCGAGAGGATGTTTCTGGAATGACGGAGATTCCACGACGTCGGTTTCACCCCCGGCGAATTCGCCATGGGATGCACGGCCTTCCTCGAGTCCGCCATCGAGATAGCGCTGGAACGCCGGCGGGGAATCCGGGAGAAGTCGCGGTGGGGAGTCTACGAAACGCGTGGCGCCCAGGGAGGAGGAGAAGAGCAGCCACCTCCCCCCTGTTGACTCATAAATAAAGGACACCCTGGTACTATGTTAGGCTGCGGAGGGCGAGCTTCGCACGGAGGCCGGCGATGAAGTTGTCGACGGTGCGTGTCGTCGGCCAGGCGTTGTATTCCCAGACCTCGTCGAGGAAGCGCCCGTCGATCCCCGCAGCCTTGTCCAGCCGTTGTTCGGCCTCCTCGGCGAAAAACCCCTGCTGGAGGAGGGACTTCGAATCGGCGGCAGGCTCCTGCGCGCGAAGGGGAAGCGCGGTGAGAAGCGGGACGAAAAACGCGAGGGGAAGCTTCATGAGGAACCCATTATAGCACGGCACACGCGCCCGCTGTGTCACCGTTGTGTCATGGTTTCCGGCTCCTCACGCCTCGGGCAGGCGGGAGGCGCGGAGCCAGGCGACGCCTTCGGGCGCATCGCCGCCGAGGGTGGCGGCGAGAAAGGCGAGGGTGGCGGCGGCGCGGCAGTGGCGGAGATCCCACGAGCTGCTGGCGTCCGACAACGCGAGGGCGTGCGCGCCGCGCAGGAGGTGGGCGCGGGATTGGCGGAGCAGAGCGTCGGCATCGGCGCGGAGGCGCGCGAGGGTGGCGAGTTCGCAGCGGCACCTCGGGCAGTCGAAAACCTCAGGCGGCGGGAGCGGAATCGCGGAGGTCTTCCGACAGGACGGGCAGCGGATTTCGAGCACGGCCGCGTGCGTCCCGCCGGCGGGAGATTCCTCCCCCTCCGACGACGGCGCGTTCCTGTCGCGATCCGGCTCCATGTCCTAGTCCTCGAGGTAGAAGATGATGTCCTCGAGCGCGGTGTTGTGGGTGGCGAGGGTGGCGTGGTCGCCGGCCTTCACGGCGACGTGGCTGGCCTCGAGGTGCGCGGTGATCTCGGCGCGGTCGTCATCACCGAGATCGCCGGCAAGGAGGGCCTCGGCGCGCTTGCGGAGGTCCTTGGCCGTGACCAGCGCGGCCTTGTCGCCCGCTCCGCCGCCGATGCCGATGATCTTGCCCCCATCCTGCTCCTCCTC